>CALWIE010000177.1 GCA_944380625.1 uncultured Clostridia bacterium | reverse complement strand
TCATTCACAACATGTACGACGAGAAGCGCCGCCGGGAGCGGGTGTACGAGCTGCTGGAGATGGTGGGCCTGAACCGGGAGCACGCCAACCGCTTCCCCCACGAGTTCTCCGGCGGACAGCGCCAGCGGATCGGCATTGCCCGAGCCCTGGCCATCGAGCCTGAGTTCATCGTGTGCGACGAGCCCATTTCCGCCCTGGACGTGTCCATTCAGTCCCAGGTCATCAACCTGCTGTCGGACCTGCAGGAGCGCCTGGGCCTGACCTACCTGTTCATCGCCCACGACCTGAACATCGTCAAGTACATCTCCGACCGGATCGCCGTCATGTACTTGGGCAACCTGGTGGAGCTGGCCAGCTCTGACGAGCTATACAAAAACACCCTGCACCCCTACTCCAAGGCCCTGCTGTCCGCAGTGCCCATTCCGGACCCGGCGGAGGAGGCCCAGAAAAAGCGGATCATCATCTCCGGCGACGTGCCCAGCCCCATCAACACCCCCAAGGGCTGCAACTTTGCCGGCCGCTGCCCCCAGGCCTGCGACAAGTGCAAGGAGTCCAAGCCCCCGCTCCAGGAGATTGTCCCCGGCCACTTTGTGGCCTGCCACCTGGTGCAGCCGGAGAAAAAGTAAAGTTGTCCAAAACGAGAAGCCGTCCCCCAAAGGGGCGGCTTTTTGCGTTGGGTTACAGCAGAATTCCCAGGATGCCCACCACCAGCATAAAGAGGCTTAAACCGGCCAGCGCGCCGTAGGTGATATCTCTTTCGCCGTTCTTAACAGCTTCGCGAATGGCGTAAATTAAAAAGAACACAAAAGTAAACGGGGTCAGCCAGATCAGCCAGCTGCAAACTGTGAGAAAGATTTCGGTGAGATTCAGAAGCATGGGAGGCCCTCCCGAGGGTTAGTTTTAACTAATTCCATAATAGCACATGCTTTCCCCCTTTGCAAGGGAATGGGCGGTTTTCTAAAGAGAAAAAACGGATTTCCCCCCTTTTCAAAGGGGGGCCGGCAGAGTACAATAGAGCCGGACGCCCGGTGGGAAGCCGGGCCTTTCAGAAGGGAGAAGCTGCTATGAATCCATTGACCCCGAAATACCCCCACCTGCTCCACGGCGGGGACTACAACCCCGACCAGTGGCTGGACCGCCCCGACATTTTGGAGGAGGACGTCCGCCTGATGAAGGAGGCCCACATCAACTGCGTGTCCCTGGGGATTTTCTCCTGGGCCAGGCTGGAGCCGGAGGAGGGCGTATACGACTTCGACTGGCTGGAGAAGATCATCCAGAACCTGTACGAAAACGGGATCTACACGGTGCTGGCCACCCCCTCGGGGTCCAAGCCCATCTGGATGAGCGAGAAGTACCCGGAGATCCGCCGGGTGCGGGGGGACGGCCGCCGGGATCCCAGCGGGGGCCGGCACAACCACTGCTACACCTCCCCGGTGTACCGGGAGAAGGTGCGGCAGATAGACACGGCCCTGGCCCGGCGCTTTGCCCGGCACCCCGGGGTGATTTTGTGGCACCTGTCCAACGAGTACGAGGGGGAGTGCCACTGCCCCCAGTGCCAGGCGGCCTTCCGCCGGTGGCTGCAGGAGAAATACGGCACCCTGGAGCGGCTCAACCACGCCTGGTGGAACGCCTTCTGGAGCCACACGGTCACCGATTGGGAGCAGATCCACCCCCCTGTCTCCCGGGAGGAGGGGGGCGTCTTCGCCCAGGTGCTGGACTGGAAGCGGTTTGTCACAGACCAGGCGGCAAGCTTTATCAAGCTGGAGCGGGACGCGGTGAAGGCCGTGGATCCCTCGATCCCCGTCACCACCAACTTCATGTACTACTACGACGGGTACAACTACTTTAAGTTTAAGGACCTGCTGGACGTGGTCTCCTGGGACAGCTACCCCCAGTGGCGGGGCGGGAACAACGGCTCCCTGGCGGCGGACTACGCCCTTTACCACGACATGATGCGCTCCATGAAGGGGAAGCCCTTCCTCCTGATGGAGTCCGCCCCCAGCACCGCCAACTGGTGGCCGGTCTCCAAGCTGAAAAAGCCCGGGATGCACCGGATGGCCTCCCTTCAGGCGGTGGCCCACGGGTCCAACTCGGTGCAGTACTTCCAATTCCGGAAGAGCCGGGGCTCCTTTGAGAAGTTCCACGGGGCGGTGGTGGACCACAGCGGCCGCACGGACACCCGGGAGTTCCAGGACGTGAAGGAGGTGGGCCGGCTTTTGGAGCAGCTGGAGGCTGTGGGCGGCACAGGGGTCCCGGCCCAGGCGGCCCTTATTTATGACTGGGAGAACCTGTGGGCCATGGAGGACGCCCAGGGCCCCCGGAACCTGGGGGTCCACTACAAGGAACAGGTGAAGGCCCACTACAAAGCCCTGTGGGAGCTGGGGATCCCCATGGACGTGGTGGACGAGACCGGGGACATCTCCGGCTACAAACTGGTGATAGCGCCCATGCTCTACCTGCTGCGGGAAGGGCTTTGCGGAGAAGCTGCGGGCCTTTGTGGAGCAGGGGGGCGTCCTGGTGGGCACCTACCACACGGGGATCGTGAACGAGAATGACCTGTGCTTTTTGGGAGGTTGGCCCGGGGGCGGGCTCATGGAGGTGTTCGGCCTGTGGAACGAGGCCACCGACGCCCTGTGGGACGAGGAGGGCAACACCCTGCGCCTGGCGGACGGCCGGGAGTACCGGCTGCGGGACCTGTGCGCCCTGATCCACCCCCAGGGGGCCCAGGTGCTGGGAACCTACGGGGAGGACTTTTACAAGGGGGAGCCCGCCCTGACGGAGAACCGGTTCGGCAAGGGCCGGGCCTACTACGCGGCCTCCTTCGGGGAGGAGGCCTTCTACCGGGACTTCTACCGGGGCCTTGCCGGGGAGCTGGGCCTGGAGCGGGCCCTGCCTGTGGAGCTGCCCGAGGGGGTGGAGGCCTGCCTGCGGGAAGGGGGCGGCCGGCGTTTTGTGTTTTTGCAGAACTATTCCGGAAGCCCCCAGCGGCTGGCCCTGCCGGAGGGCTACGTCCTTTTGGGGGCGGAGGGCCCCGCCCCTTGGGTGGAGCTCGCCCCCTACGACAGCCAGGTGCTGGAGGCCAAAGCCCCGTGAAACCGCTATTTTTCCCAAGGGGAATCACAAAAGTGATGAAAAATCCAGGGGAAAAATTGTTAGGTACGGCAAAAATAAAAAAAGCAAGAGAATTTTGTAGAAACACTCCAGAATATATGTTAAGCTTTTATTAAGAAGCGGGCGGGGATTCCCGTCCAGACGGCGCGGGTGCGTGCCAAAACGGGAAAAAGAAAGGAAAGGCTGCGTTATGGAACAATCGGCTCAGAATTTTTTTAGCCCTGAAAACCGTGTGGCGCCCTTGGGGATCGTGGCCCTGGAGGGGGCGGGGGAGCTGGCCCAGAAGATTGAGGCCCATTTGGTGCGGTGGGCCCGGCGGGCTGGCATGGATGTGGAGACCTTCCGCATTGGCTGCAGCTGCCCCCGGTTTGCCTCTGGCGACGGCAAGGGGATTTTGGAGAGCTCGGTGCGGGGGTACGACCTGTACTTTATTGTGGATGTGGGCAACTACAGCTGCACTTACAAGTACTTCGGCCAGGAGAACCACATGTCCCCGGACGACCATTACCAGGACCTGAAGCGTTTGATCCAGGCCGCCATGGGCAAGGCCCACCGGATCAGCGTGGTGATGCCCCTGCTCTACGGGGGGCGCCAGCACCGCAGAAGCTACCGGGAGTCCCTGGACTGCGCCTTCGCCCTGCAGGAGCTCCAGGCCATGGGGGTGGAGAACGTGGTCACCTTTGACGCCCACGATCCCCGGGTGTGCAACGCCGTGCCCCTGATGAGCTTTGACAACCTGATGCCCTCTTACCAGGTGCTCAAATCCATGTTCCGGGCCTTCCCCGACATCTCCACCGACCGGGACGACTTTATGATCGTCTCCCCCGACGAAGGGGCCCTGAACCGGAATATGTACTACGCCTCTGTGCTGGGGGTGGAGCTGGGCATGTTCTACAAGCGCCGGGACTACTCCCGCATGGTGGACGGCCGCAACCCCATTGTGGCCCACGAGTACCTGGGCTCCGACGTGGCCGGCAAGGACGTGTTTGTCTCCGACGACATCATCTCCTCCGGGGAGTCCATGCTGGACATCGCCTACAACCTGAAGGCCCGCAAGGCAAAGCGTATTTTCACCTACGCCACCTACGCCATCTTCACCAACGGCCTGGAGAGCTTTGACAAGGCCTACCAGGAGGGGATGATCGACGGGGTGTTCGGCTCCAACCTGACCTACCGCACGGAGGAACTGAAGAACCGGCCCTGGTTCTACGAGGTGGATGTGTCCAAATACATCGCCTACTTTATCTCCGCTTTGAACCACGACATGTCCGTCTCCGCCATGATCGACCCCCACGAGAAGATCGACGCCCTTTTGGAGCGCCGCCGGAAGGACCGCGCCCAGGCGGAGGGCGCCCAGCTGACTTTCTAAAACGAAAAAGCCCGTTTGAAAAGGGAGAGCCCCCAGGGGCCCTCCCTTTTTTGGGAAAATGGTTTACAAACCGGGGAAAATCGCATATAATACAGGCAGATGCCGTGAAGGAGAGAAGTACCCGTCCCACCCGGACACCAGAGAGCAGGGGCC
>CALWIE010000176.1 GCA_944380625.1 uncultured Clostridia bacterium | reverse complement strand
TTCCACCAGGTCCTCGCAGGTGGCGGGCATCAGGGCGCTGCCGGGCAGCATCAGCCCCAGGGCCTCGGCCATAATCTGCATGGTGGAGGCGGTGCCCATAAAGGAGCAGGCCCCGCAGGAGGGGCAGGCGTGGTGCTTGTAGAAGGTGAACTGCTCCTCGCTGATCTCCCCCCGCTGGAACATGGCGCTGTACTTGCCGATCTGCTCCAGGGTCAGCAGGTCGGGGCCCGCCTCCATCACCCCGCCGGTGACCACGATGGAGGGGATGTTGATCCGGCCGATGGCCATCAGCAGGGCGGGCACGGACTTGTCGCAGCTGGCGATGAACACCCCGGCGTCGAAGGTGGTGGCGTTGGCGTGGATCTCCACCAGATTGGCGATGGTGTCCCGGGAGGCCAGGGAGTAGTTGATGCCGTCGTGGCCCTGGCTCATGCCGTCGCAGATGTCCGTGGCGAAGTACAGGGCGGCCTTCGCCCCGTTTTCGTCGGCGGCCTGGGCGGCCTTTTGGGCAAACTGAAGCAGATGGGCGCTGCCGGGATGGCTCTGCCCGTAGGTGCTCTCTATCAGGACCTGGGGCTTTTCCAGGTCCTGGGCGGTCCAGCCCATGCCCATGCGCAGGGGATCCATCTCGGGGGCAAGGCTGCGGGTTTCCTGACTTTTCAACATGGGAACTCATCCTCCATAGGCCGGGCCGACGCCCAGGCCGGTAGTGGGGCACAGCCCGGGGGCGTGCCTTTTTTCCATTATACAATACCCGGTGGGAAAACCGCAATGGATCGGGAAACGAAATTTTTCCTTCTTCTGGTAAATTGACAATCCCGCGCCGCACCGGTATACTAAAGGTTATACAGAAAAAAACGGGGGGAGTGGACGGTTTGAGGCAATGGGAGAAAAATGGGCTGCGCTTTGGGGACGGCATCCCCAAGATCTGCGTGCCCCTGACAGGCCACGGCATGCCCGCCCTGCTCAGCGAGATCCAGCAGGTGGCGGACCTCCCCGCGGACCTGTTCGAGTGGCGGATGGACTGCTTTTTCGGGGATCCCCTGGACGCCCTGCCCACGGTGCGGGAGGGCCTGGGGGGCAAACCCCTGCTCTGCACCCTGCGCACCTGCCGGGAGGGCGGGGCCGCGGAGCTCTCCCCAGAGGAGTACGAGGGGCGCCTGACCCGGGTGATCGCCGCCGGGGGATTTGGGTTTGTGGACATCGAGCTCTCCTGCGGGGAGGAACGGGTGCTGCGCCTGGGGGCCCTGGCCCGGCAGAAGGGGATGGGCGTGGTGCTGTCCCGGCACGATTTCCAGGGCACGCCTCCCCCGGAGGAGATTGCCGCCACCTTGGTCCGCATGAAAGAGCTGGGGGCGGACTTGCCCAAGTACGCGGTGATGCCCCGCTCCCCCGAGGACGTGCTGGCCCTGCTCTGGGCCACCTTGCAGGCCAGCCGGGCGGTGGGGCCGGTCATCACCATGAGCATGGGGGAGCTGGGAAAGGTCTCCCGGGCCTGCGGCGGGATGTTCGGCTCCTGCCTGACCTTCGGGGCGGGGCAGAACGCCTCCGCCCCGGGACAGCTCAACGCAGAGGACCTGCGGGCCATCCTGGAGGATTTGCAGCCCTACGGCGGGGCCCAGGAAGAATGAACGGCGCAGAAGGAAAGGATCTGGTTCCATGAAAAACGACATCGATTCCATTTTGGACTCCATGTTCCGGGGCGGCACCCTGCGCTTTAAGAGCGGGGAAAGCGGAAAAGAGACGCCCCTGGAACAGGCCGCCCAAAACGGGCGGGAGGCCCAGCGCTCCCTGGAGGCGGTGGAGCAGGCGGGGGACAGCCTGTCCCAGTCCCTCCAGCAGAGCATCGAGCGCCTAGCCCAGGAGGCCCGGGCGGACATGGCGGATTTAGAGCGCCACTTGCGCCAGGACGGTGTGGACCCCCAGGCTGTGGCGCGCAACAGCGGGGCCCCGGTGGAGCTGGACCTGGCCTTCCAGGTGGCCCGGCAGGAGGCGGGGGCCCTGGTGCTGGGCCAGGAGGCATTTTTGGACAGCTTGCTGCTGGCCTTCAAGCGCCCCTTTGTGGCGGGCAGCGAAGAGGGCAAGCCCCTGTGCCGGGCGGCGGTGCTGGGGCCCCACGGCACCGGCAGGCACAGCGCCCTGGAGCGGGTCACCGCGTCCCTGGGGAGGCAGGGGGTGCTGAAAAGCCCCAAGGCCGTCTTTTTGGACCTCTCCCGCTACGGGGCGGCGGATTCGGAGAAGCTCTTCGTCCAGGACCTGTACGCCGCTCTCAAGAGCGGCGCCTCCACCCTGGTGCTGGAACACTGGGAGCGGTGCCACGCCGCCGTGCTCCCCATGGTGGGCGCCCTGCTCCAGAGGGGGGAGGTGCCTCTCTCCCGCCGCTACGCGGAGCAAAAGGGGATGCTGGTGGAGATCGGCACTGCCCTGGTGCCCGGGGCGGTCTCCAGCCTTTCCGCGGGAGGCAAGTACCTGTTCCTCTTGACGGACCAGCCTGTCTCCAAGCTGGCGGACGCTTTCGGGGCCCCCTTCCTCTCCGCCCTGGACGACCTGTGCCAGACCCGCCCCTTTACGGAAGAGGCCCTGGAGGAGATCGCCCGGCGGGAGCTGGAGGACCTGGGGGAACGCTGCCAGAGGCAGCTGCAAATGGCCCTGTCCTTCGGGGAGGGGGAGGTGAAGGCCCTGGCCGGGGCCTTCACCCCGGACCAGGGGGCCTACGCCCTCAAGGCCGAGGCGGACAATCTCTACCGGGCCCTCAGCGAGGAAAAGCTCCAGAAGAACCTGGGCCCGGTGGAGGTCCGGGTCCTGGGGGAGGACGGTTCCCTCCGGGCGGAGTACGTCCAGGCGGGGATCCCCGTCCCCGTTGGGGGGCAGGATTCCTCCGGCGCCCGGGACGCGGCAATGGCCGCCGTGAAGGAGGAGCTCTCCCAGATTGTGGGCCTGCAGCCGGTGAAGGATTACATCCTCTCCTTGGAGGACAACTTCAAAATCCAGCAGCTCCGCCGGGAGCGGGGTCTCAAGGCCGACTCCCCTTCCATGCACATGATCTTCACCGGGAACCCCGGCACGGGCAAGACCACCGTGGCACGCATTGTCTCCCGGTACTTAAAGGCCATCGGGGTGCTCCAGGGCGGCCAGCTCATAGAGGCCACCCGGGCGGACCTGGTGGGCCAGTATGGGGGCCACACCGCCCCCCTCACCCAAAAGGCCATCCAGTCGGCCCTGGGGGGCGTGCTCTTCATCGACGAGGCCTACTCCCTCTACCGGGGCAAGGACGACAGCTTCGGCCTGGAGGCCATCGACACCCTGGTCAAGGGCATGGAGGACCACCGGGACAACCTGATCGTCATCCTGGCCGGCTACTCCCGGGAGGTGGAGGAGTTCCTCGCCGCCAACTCCGGGCTTAGGTCCCGGTTCCCCCATGTGATCGAGTTCCCGGACTACACCGGGGAGGAGCTTTTGGCCATCACCAAGAGCATCGTAAAGGGCAAGGGCTACCGGCTGGACCCCGCCTGCGAGGCCCCTCTGCTCTCCTATTTCCAGGAGCGGCAGGGCGGCGGGGACCCCCGCGTGGGCGGCAACGGCCGCATGGCCCGGAACAAGGTGGAGGAGGCGGTCATCGCCTGTTCCCGCCGGAACGTGAACCTGCCGGAGGAGCAGCGGGACTTGGAGCTGCTGCTGCCGGAGGACTTTGGGTTTTCCCCCTGTAAAACCCCGTAAAGAGAAAACCGCCCGGGACTTGCCGTCCCGGGCGGTTTTTTAGCGGGGGAAAAGATTTACCAGGGGTTTGCTTCCGTGCCGCCCCGGCACCACTTCAGGTACTGTAGGGCGTGGAGCTGGCCGGCCCACTCCCGGTCGTCCTTGAAGATGGGGTCGTGGAAGCCCTCCACCACCAGGTCGCCCTGGAAGCCCTTGGTGTACAGGATGTGGAACACGTCCCGCCAGTCGGTGTCGCCGTAGCCGGGGGTGCGGGGCTCGGCGAATTCCGCGGCGCCGAAGACGCCGTACTTCTTCACCCGGTCCCAGTGGAGGGTCACGTCCTTGCCGTGGAGGTGGTACACCCGGTCGATCCACTGCTCCAGCTGGGGCAGGGGGTCAATGAGCTGCACCATCTGGTGGGCGGGTTCCCACTCCAGGCCGATGGCCTTGCTGGGCACCGCGTCGAACATCATCTCCCAGGCCTTGGGGTTAAAGCCGATGTTGCAGGTGGCGCTGTTCCAGGTGCCGTCCATGGGGCAATTTTCAATGCACAGCTTGACGCCCTTGTCCTCGGCCCGGCGGGCCAGCTCCCCGAACACCTCTTTGTACCGGGGGAGGGCCTTTTCCACTGGCTGGCCCTCCAGGGCCCCGGCGAAGGTGGTGACCAGGTTGGTGCCGAACAGATGGGCGTTGTCGATAAAGTCCTCCAGGGTCTTGCGCTGCTCCTCGTTCTCCAGGGCGTTGCAGTAGTAGCCGATGGAGGACACCTTGGTGTCGGAGCCGTCCAGCAGGCGCTTTACCTTCTCAGCGTAGCTGGGCAGGTCCTTTTCGGTGAACACCATGTGGAAGTTGAGCCCTACGCACTCAAAGCCGGCCTTGACAAAATGGGGCAGAAGCTGCTCGGTGCCCTGGCCAGGGACGCAGGTGCCAATGCGGATTTTTTCCATGAGATAAACCTCCCAAAAAAGTAATATGTTCCACCCTTCCCCCCAGGGAAAGGAGTGTTACCGCTGGTTCTCCAAGAACTCGTCGTAGGTGGTGGCCCGGTCCACAATGCCCCCCTGGGGCAGCAGCTGGATGATCCGGTTGGCCACGGTCTGGACGAATTCATGGTCGTGGGACGTAAAGAGGACAATCCCCTTAAAGTCCACCAGGCCGTTGTTCACCGCGGTGATGGACTCCAGGTCCAGGTGGTTGGTGGGCTGGTCCAAAAGGAGCACATTGCTCTCGAAGAGCATCATCCGGCTGAGCATGCACCGGACCTTCTCCCCGCCGGAGAGGACTTTTACGGGCTTGTACACGTCGTCCCCCGAAAAGAGCATCTTCCCCAAAAAGCCCCGCAGGTAGGTCTCGGTGGTGTCCTGAGAGTACTGCTACAGCCACTGGAGGATCGAATCCTCCGAGTCGTTGAAATAGGGGGAGTTGTCCTGGGGGAAGTAGGACTGGCTGGTGGACACCCCCCACTTGAAGCTGCCCTCGTCGGGCTCGAGCTCCTCCATGAGGATCCGGAACAGGGTGGTGATGGCGATCTCGTTTTCCGCCAGGAAGGCGATTTTGTCCCCCTTGTTCACCCGGAAGGACACCTGGTCCAGGACCTTCACTCCATCCACGGTCTTGGAGAGGCCCTCCACCGCCAGAATCTCCTTGCCGGGCTCCCGGCCCATGGTAAAGGACACATAGGGATAGCGCCGGGAGGAGGCGGGCATCTCCTCCACCGCCAGCTTGTCCAAAAGCTTTTTCCGGGAGGTGGCCTGGCGGGATTTGGACTTGTTGGCGGAGAACCGCCGGATAAACTCCTCCAGGGCCTTCCGTTTTTCCTCGGCCTTCCGGTTCTGGTCCCGGAGCAGGCGCTGGACCAGTTGGCTGGACTCGTACCAGAAGTCGTAGTTGCCCACGTACATCTTGATCTTGGTGTAGTCGATGTCCACAATGTGGGTGCAGACGTTGTTCAAAAAGTACCGGTCGTGAGAGACCACGATCACCGTGCCCTCGTAGTCCAAAAGGAAGTTTTCCAGCCAGGTGATGGAGGGCAGGTCCAGGCCGTTGGTGGGCTCGTCCAGCAGGATGATGTCCGGCTGGCCGAACAGGGCCCGGGCCAAAAGGACCTTCACCTTCTCCCCTTCGGCCAGGGAGCTCATCAGGCTGTAGAGGAGCATGTTGTCAAGGCCCAGGCCCTGCAAAAGCTTTCCGGCCTCGGTCTCGGCCTCCCAGCCGCCCAGCTCGGCGAACTCCGCCTCCAGCTCGGCGGCGCGGTTGCCGTCCTCCTCGGAGAAGTCCTCCTTGGCGTAGAGGGCGTCCTTCTCCTGGAGGACCTCGTAGAGCCGGGGGTTCCCCTGGAGGATGGTCTCAAACACCGTGTACGGTTCATAGGCGAAGTGGTCCTGCTTGAGCACGGACAGGCGGCTTTTCTCGTCGATGGACACCTGGCCCTTGGTGGGCTCCAGCTCCCCGGAGAGGATCCGCAGGAAGGTGGACTTCCCCGCGCCGTTGGCGCCGATGATGCCGTAGCAGTTTCCCGGCTGGAACAGGAGGTTCACCCCGGAAAAAAGGTCTTGCCCGTTAAAGCTCAGGGCGAGGTCAGAGACAGTTATCATAAAAACAAACGATTCCTTTCGCGAAATAGTGAGCGGGGGGCCTTATGCCTTTTGCAGCACCTTGACGATCTCCCCGATGAACATCTTGTGCAGGTCCCCTTGGGGATAGCTCCCCTCCAGGGTCTCCTTGTCCACAAAGCATCCCGCCTCCAGGTCCTGGCCGTAGAGCTTCCGGCAGAGGAACACCAGCCGGGCCTCCTGGTAATAGGGGGCGGCCTGGTCGAAGCAGGGGGTAAGGCCCGCTTCTTTGTCCTTGTCCACGTCGCGGCCGGACTTTGTGCCGCAGAGGTTCAGGGCCTGGCGGTATTCCGGCCCGAAAAAGCACAGGGAGTAATAGCCCTCCCGTTCCACGAACTCCAGGGTGTACCGCTGGGGGCGGACGTAGATGGTGGACACGTATTTGCCCCACAGCTCGCCCACGCCGCCCCAGCTGGCGGTCATGGTGTTGTGCCGGGTCTCGTCCCCGGCGGTGATGAGCATCCAGTCCTTGTTGATGAGGGTGAAGGGGTTTTCCCTGAGCTCCTCCACGGAGATTTCCCGAAACGCCATTGCGACCATCCTTTCCTGTGTAAAAAATAACGAGTTTTCCCTGAGGCTATGATAGCCTAAATCCCCCGGTTTTGCAAGAGAGGGGAGAGAAAAAGCCCGCCTCCAGGAAATGGCGTCCTGAGAGGCGGGCCTTTATAAGGAGGGGGGTCCTTTTATTCCCATTCAATCCCGTTGTACTTGCGGAAGCTCTCCATGCTGAGCTTGACGCTCTCCAGGGGGGAGAGCTGGGTGAAATCCTGCTCCAAAATCACAAAGTCGGCGCCCACGGCGTTTGCCGCGTCCAGAATGTCCTGGATGGGCATGGTGCCGGTGCCCACCTCGCAGAAGTCCTTGGGGTCAAAGCCGCCGCCGAAGTCCTCGAAAGAGGCAATGGGCTTTTGGGGGTCCTTGACCGTCCACAGGTTCACCGGGGAGTCCGTGGTCTTGGAGAAGTCCTTCTGGTGGACCAGCTTCATGCGGCCGCCCAGGTTCCGGATGACCTCCAGGGGGTCCGCGCCGCCCCGCATGGCCCAGAAGGTGTCCAGCTCAAAGTCCACATAGGCGGGGTCGGTGTTCTCCATAATGTGGTAGAGCACGTACTTGTCCTGGAACTTCTGGAACTCCTGGTAGTGGTTGTGGTACAGGAACTTCATGCCGTAAGGGGCCAGGGCCTTGCCCACCTGGTTGTAGTACTCGCAGCGCTTGAGCAGGGTGTCGTAGTCCGGGAAGAAATCCACAGACTGGCCGATGTAGCGGTTGCCGATTTTGTGGTGGTACTCGATGATGGCCGGCAGGGTCTTCTTGTCGATGGGACGGATGTGGCTGCTGACCACCCGGGCCCCAAAGCCGCCCAAAATCTCCAAGAGCTTGTCCGCAGGCACGTCAAAGCCCACGCCGGGGTCCTGGTCTGCCCGGGAGTTGGCCACCTCCAGGTTCTTGTAGCCGATCTCCGCCACTTTCCGGATGGCCTCGATGGGGTCTTTCGCCATTTCGTCCCGCACAGAGTAGAGCTAAATGCCAACTTTCAGTGCCATGTAGCAACGCCGTCCTTTCCCAAAAGCTTTCGGTCTCGTTTGCCTGGATTATAGCACAGGCTTCCGAAAAATTAAAGGCTTTTTGAAAAATATTGTGGACTTTTTCGCCTGGCAAAAGCCTCCCGCCCCTTTTTCACTCCACCAGGTGCTCCTGGGTCCACTGGAAAGCGGCCCCGCACACAGCCTTGACGCACCCCTCGTCCAGGGGGGAGCGCAGGCCCACGGAGTGGGCAAGGTCCACAAAGGTCTTGGTGCCGCCCTGGTTTACAAAGGCCATGTATTTCTCCCAGGCCTTTTCCCAGTTTTCCAGAGAGAGGGCGTAGAACTGCAAACTCATCACCTGGGCCAGGGAATAGTCGATGTAGTAGAAGGGGTACAGGTAGATGTGCAGCTGCCGCTGCCAGCCGGCGCCCCGGCCGTAGAAGGGCAGCCCGTCAAAGTTGATGTAGGGCCGGTAGCGGGCCTCCAGCTCCAGCCACTTCTGGTTGCGCTCCTCAGGGGTCATCTCCGGGTGGAGGTAGACCTCCTCCTGGAAGTGGTCCACCAGGCACCCGTAGGGGATGAACAGCAAAGCGTCCTCGGCGTGGGAAAGCTCGTACTTGTCCGTCTGCCCGCCAAAGAACAGGTGGTGCCAGGGGGCGGTGAGGAATTCCATGCTCATGGAGTGGGTCTCGGCGCCCTCCATGGTGGGGCAGCGCAGGGCGTGGGTGGGCACGTTGCGGCTGGCGATAAAGTCCGCGAAGGCGTGGCCCGCCTCGTGGGTGAGCACGTCCACGTCCCCAGAGGTGCCGTTGAAGTTGGAGAAGATAAAGGGGCAGCCGTAATCCACCAGGCTGGTGCAGTAGCCGCCGGGGGCCTTGCCGTCCTTTGCCAGCACGTCGAACAGGTCGTTTTCAAACATCAGGTGGATAAAGTCCCGGGTCTCGGGGGAGAGCTCCCCGTACATCTTCTTCCCCGCCGCCAGGATCTCCTCGGGGGTGCCCTCCGGAGTGGCGGAGCCGTCCTTAAAGCCCAGGGCGTTGTCCGCAAAGGTGAAATCGTCCCAGGCAATCCCCAGGCGCTTGGCCTGGCGCTCCTTGATCTTCACCGTCAGGGGCACCAAATCCCGCACCGCCTGGTCCCGGAAGGCGGCCACGCCGGCGGGGGTGTAGCAGTTGCGCTGCCGGCGGATGGCTCCCAGCTCCACAAAGGTGTCAAACCCCAGGGCCTTGGCCTGGGCGGTGCGGTTTTGCACCAGCTTGTCGAAGAGCTCGTCGAACTGCTCCCGGTTCTCATCGAAGAAGGAGCCCTCGGCCTCCAGGGCGGCCCGCCGGGTGGCCCGGTCGGCGCTCTCCTTGTAGGGGCCCAGCTGGGCCACGGTGACGGTCTTGCCCATAAAGGGGATCTTGGCGCTCGCGTACAGTTTCTGGTATTCGTTCGCCAGTCGGTTCTCCTCCTGCATCAAGGGGACGATCTCCGGGGAGAAGGCCTTTTCCTCCAGCTCCATGTTTGTAAACAGCAGCTTGCCCAGGCTCTCCTCCAGCTCCGCCCGGTAGGGGGAAGCCAGCAGCGCCTGGCGGAAGGGCTGGAGCTTTTCCTCCAGCAGGGGGGCCTGCTCGTCGTTGTAGGCCTGCTCCGCCTCGTAAAAGGCGTCCCGGGTGTCCACGGTGTGGCGGATCTCACACAGGGTGGCCTGGGTGTTCAAGTGGGCGAGCAGCGTCTCATATTCCCTGTAAAGGGCCTCTTGCTCCTGGGCGCTGGCAGCGTCCCGCAGGCGGGCGGTCAGGCCCTCCAGCTCCTTGGCGGCAGCGTTGTAATCCGGCCGGGTGTATGGCATTTCAGAAAATTTCATAGGTAGACTTCCTTTCCCGCAGGGCGGCAAAATGGTGTTGGGAGAAAAAAGGGGGGCGTCTCAGCCTGCCGGCGGGCCTCCCTCCAGAAAATCCATGCCGTAGGCCATCAGGTTCTCCGCCAGCTGGGCCATCTCCTCCACTGGGGTGGACATGCCCTCCTCCACCCACTTGCGCAAAAGCTCCATGTGGCCGCCGCTGACAAAGGCGTAAAAGTATTCCAGCTGGCGGGGGGTGGCCTGGCGCAGGTGCTGGGAATAGGCTTTCAGGTAGGATTCCCTCCCCAGGGAGAGCAGGCGCAGGGTGAAGTCCTTGTCCCCGTTTTCCCCTAGGGTCACCGTGCAGACGTCGGCGTTTTCCTGCAAGCACCGGTAGATCTCCCGGGTGACCTGCAAAGGGGTGGGAGGTTCGGGCCCCAGCAGAGGGGCCAGGACCCGTTGGAAATCCGCCAGCATTTCCTCCTCAATCTTCCCCCGCAGGTCGTAGATGTCCTGGTAGTGGGCGTAAAAGGTGCTGCGGTTGATGCCGGCCCTCTGGCACACCTCCCGCACGGTGATGCGCTGGATGGGCTTTTCCGCCAACAGGTCGGTAAAGGCCCGGCGGACAAGAGCGGCGGTGCGCTGGCTGCGGCGGTTTTCGAGGGGCTTGTTCACGGCGGCGTCCTCCTGTGGATAAAAACGGGATGGTCTCTCCCAAACTTTCTCCATTATAGTATACCCCGCAAAAAAGCGCAACGGCCGTTTTCTTCCGGGGCCTCTTGCGCCGGGAGGGAAAGGGTGCTATACTGCCCTTGAAATTTAAAGGGAAAGGCGGCTTCCTGCCATGGTAAAAGAAGAAGAACGTATTTTTAAAGGGATCGTGTTCAGCCCTGGCGACCCGGAGCTGGTGGCCATCAAGCGCAAGACCCACAACCTGAACGTGGACTACAACCAGACCCACGAGGAGGAGTTTGAAAAGCGGGAGCAGATCCTCCGGGAGATCCTGGGGGAGATGGGGGAGGGGCTCCGCATCCAAGGGCCCATTGCCTTCCACTACGGGAAGCACACCAAGATCGGCAAGCGCTTTTTCGCCAACTTCAACTTCACCGTCCAGGACGACGGCGAAGTGACCATTGGGGACGACTGCAACTTCGGCCCCAACGTGACCATCGTCACCCCGGTGCACCCCATGGTGCCCGAAGAGCGCCGGGCGCTGAAGTCCCCCGAAGGGAAGGACGCCCACCTGTGCTGGGCCAAGCCTGTGCACATCGGCAACGACTGCTGGCTGGGGGCCAACGTGGTGGTGTGCCCCGGGGTCACCATCGGGGACGGCTGCGTCATCGGCGCAGGGGCTGTGGTCACCCGGGATGTCCCGCCCCGCTCCTTTGCGGCGGGGAACCCCTGCCGGGTCATCCGGGAGATCACCGACGCCGACAGCATGAAGCACAAGCCGGAGATCCTGGCGGAGTACATCGTGCCGGAGTACGGCAAGTAAGAGGCCTCTCCCGCCGGGCCGGGGGCGGGAAAGAGGAAAACAGGAAAGGCCGTCTCTTTAGGAGGCGGCCCTTCCTGTTTCATAAGAGGAAGTAAGGAGAAAAATGAGGATATAGATGAGGATTTAGTGAATCCGCGGCCTTTTCGGCCGCAATGTTAGGATACCCAATAAATGTGAAATCCCTTTGAAGTATTTTTGAGAGTTTTCTTAAAATATCGTGAACGGCGGGGTGGGGAAGGGGGCTTTCCGGCCCTTGACAGGCCCCGGGAAACATGGTACACTAGCAGCGAATTGGGGGAGTAGTCGGCATGGGGTTTCCCTGTGCAGCTAAGTCAACATCTTGGGTGCTCCCGCACCCTGGTTTAGCTTGAAATGACAAGACCTGTGCTGTGCCGGCATGGGTCTCTTTTTATATCCCCCATAAGCGGGAGAGAATTGTTAAAAAAGGAAGGATGAAAAAAACAATGGAATTCTTGTGGGAAGGCCTGCTATCCATCACCTGGCAGCAGGCGGTCATGTATGTGGTGGGCGCGGTGCTCATCTGGCTGGCCATCAAAAAAGAGTACGAGCCCACGCTGCTGCTGCCCATGGGTTTTGGCGCCATCCTGGTGAACCTGCCCAGCTCTGGCGTGCTCAACCAGATGATGGAGGGCGCCGGGGAGACCCACGGCATTATCCAGTGGCTGTTCGAGGTGGGCATCTCCACCTCTGAGGCGTTCCCCCTCTTGCTGTTCATCGGCATTGGCGCCATGATCGACTTCGGCCCCCTGCTCTCCAACCCGAAGATGTTCCTCTTTGGCGCCGCCGCCCAGTTCGGCATTTTCCTCACCATCGTGCTGGCCGCCCTCCTTGGCTTCGACATCAAGGACGCCGCCTCCATCGGCATCATCGGCGCCGCAGACGGCCCCACCTCCATCCTGGTAAGCCAGGTGCTCAAGTCCAATTACATTGGGCCCATCGCCGTGGCCGCCTACTCTTACATGGCCCTGGTGCCCATCATCCAGCCCGCAGCCATCAAGCTGGTGACCACCCAGAAGGAGCGGGCCATCAAGATGGAGTACCGCCCCAATTCCGTCACCAAGACCACCCGCATCCTGTTCCCCATCATGGTCACCTTCGTGGCCGGCCTGGTGGCTCCCGCCTCTGTCTCCCTGGTGGGCTTCCTGATGTTCGGCAACCTGATCCGGGAGTGCGGCGTCCTCAACCGTCTCTCTGAGACCGCCCAGAACGACCTGGCCAACCTGGTCACCCTGCTGCTGGGCATCACCATTGCCTTCTCCATGCGGGCCGAGGAGTTCGTCAAGCTCCAGACCATCATGATCATGGCCCTGGGCCTGGTGGCCTTCGTGTTCGACACCGTGGCGGGCGTTGTGTTCGCCAAGATCCTGAACATCTTCAGCCCCACCAAGATTAACCCCATGGTGGGCGCCGCCGGTATCTCCGCGTTCCCCATGTCTGCCCGGATTGTTGAGAAGATGGGCATTGCCGCCAACAACCAGAACCACCTGCTGATGCACGCCGTGGGCGCCAATGTCTCCGGCCAGATCGCCTCCGCAGTGGCCGGCGGCATCGTGCTTGGGTTCTTTATGTAAGGTGAACATCCTGGAGGATGTTCACCCAGAGAAGCTCTCGGCTCTGAAAGAGCCGCCTTTTCCGCCGGAGGCGTAAAAGGGGCGAGCTTCTCTCAAGGAAAGGCCTGTCCGCCGGGAGAGATTCCTCGAATACATCCGTATTCGGTTTTCCTTCGGAAAACGCCGGAATCCTCCCAGGGTAATTTTGCGAAAAGAGCTGCCTTTTCCGCCGGAGGCGTAAAAGGGGCGAGCTTCTCTCAAGGAAAGGCCTGTCCGCCGGGAGGGATTCCTCAATACTTTACGTATTCGGTTTTCCCGGCGCCGTCGAACAAACAACCATCGGTTTTCCATCAAGTCGCGCCCACGCGCGGGAAGGAGAAAGCATTTTTATGAATACAGATGTCGTTATGGAAGCCCTAGGCATCATGGGCAAAGGGATGCTGGGCATCTTCGTGGTGATCGTCGTCATCGCCCTGCTGGTGTACCTGCTGACGAAAGTCACTTCCCGGAAACAGTCCTAAAAAAGGGCAAGGTGAGGGGCGGGCCGTGAGGCCCGCCCTTTTCTTCTCTTTAAAAAGTAAAATATACTTGACTTTTAGACAGCTAAAGCTTACAATTGTAAAAAGAGGTGATCCCATGGGAAAAAACCTGAAAATGAAGGCCGCCCGGGCTGCTTTGGGGCTTACCCAGCAGGATCTGGCCCAGGCGGTGGGTGTCACCCGCCAGACCATTGTGGCCATCGAGCGGGGGGACTACAACCCCACCGTCAAGCTCTGCGTGGAGATCTGCAAGGCCCTGGGCAAAACGCTGGACGAACTATTCTGGGAGGAGTGAGCGCGTATGAGAAACAAGTCAAACCTGGACGAGCGCCAGCTGTGGCTGCGGGGCAACGTGTTCAAGCACGCCTTTGTGTTCTTGATTGCCGCCCTGGCCCTGGAGGCCCTGTGCAAGTCCTTTGGGGTCACCTGGGCCCAAGGCCCCTGGGAGGCGATCCTGCTCATCTGGGGCAGCGTGGCCCTGTGCTGGTGGGAGTTCATCCTCCGGGACATCCATCCCATGGGGAGGAGCCAGAAGGGGGTCTTTTTCGCCATGGGCCTGTGCGGGGTGTGCATTTTGGTGATGGAACTGGCCTCCCTGGCGGCAGGCCGCGGCCCGCTTTTGGAGAAGGGGGCGCTCACCTCCGCAGGGGCCATCACCCTCACCGGCTGCCTGATGGCCTCCATCCTGGGGGCGCACCTGGGGAAAACCGCCTGGGACAGGCGTCACTCCCCGGAGGAGGAAGAGTAGCTTTTTGCAGCTTTCAGAGCTGTAACTTGCAAAAATCCTTGCAAATTCCCGAAAACCTGGTATAATAGAGGAGTATTTTGAATCGAGGGGGAATCGCCATGACCATTTTACCGGAACGCTACCAGCCCGTCCTGGGCCTTTACGAGACCCAAAAGGCCATTGGGCTCATCAAGAATATCTTCCAGGTGAAGCTCTGCGCCGCCCTGCACTTAAAGCGGGTCACGGCGCCCCTGTTCGTGGACCCGGCCACGGGCCTCAACGACGACCTCAACGGGGTGGAGCGCCCTGTCAGCTTCGACATCCCCGCCGTGGGAATCGAGGGCCAGGTGGTCCACTCCCTGGCCAAGTGGAAGCGCCTGGCCCTTCACGAGTACAACTTCTTCGTGGGCAACGGCCTGGTGACGGATATGAACGCCATCCGCCGAGACGAGGAGCTGGACAACCTCCACTCCATCTATGTGGACCAGTGGGACTGGGAGAAGGTCATCGACGAATCCACCCGCAACGAGGCCTACTTGAAAGACACGGTACGCCGCATCGTCAGCGCCATCTGCGGCACCCTGGACGAGCTGAAGTGGCAGTTCTCCGATTTGTCCACCGAGCTGTGCCGGGACGTGTTTTTCCTCACCGCCCAGGAGCTGGAGGACAGGTATCCGGACAAGGCTCCCAAGGAGCGGGAGCAGCTCATCGTCAAAGAACATGGGACCGTGTTCATCCAGCAGATCGGCGGCAAGCTGAAAAGCGGAAAGCCCCACGACGGCCGCGCCCCCGACTACGACGACTGGACCTTAAACGGCGATTTGCTCTTCTGGCACGAGCCCCTGCAGTGCGCTTTGGAGATCAGCTCCATGGGCATCCGGGTGGACCCGGAAAGCCTGGATAGGCAGTTGTCCCTGGCCGGCTGCGACGACCGCCGGGAGCTGCCCTTCCACAAGATGCTCTTAAACGGCGAGCTCCCCCTGACCATCGGCGGGGGCATCGGCCAAAGCCGCCTGTGTATGCTCCTTTTGGGCAAGGCCCACATCGGGGAGGTCCAGTCCTCCCTGTGGGACGGGGAGACCAGGCGCCTGTGCAAAGAGGCGGGCGTCGTCCTGCTGTAAGGGGTGTTTTTCATGAAAGCCTTTCTGAAAACCTATTGGCTGGAGTTCCTGCTTTTTGCCGTGGGCCTTGTGGGCGCGGCCATCGCCATGCCCTTCCTGCCGGGAAGTGTCCCCCGGCAGTGGAGCGGCGGCCAGGTGGCGGCCACCATGCCCAAGGCAGGGCTGTTCCTCATCCCCGCAGTGCAGCTGGCGGTGTGCTTCCTCTTCCACTGGCAGCTCAAGAGGTGCCTGGACAAGCTCCCGGCCCTGGCCCCCACCCTCTCCGGTGTGGAGTACCTGCTGCCTGGGATCCTCTCGGTGGTGTGCCTCTCCCTGGAGCTGTGCGTTATGCTGGCGGCCTGGGGGATGGCGGTGAACATCGCCGTGGTGCTGCTGGTGGAGCTGGCTCTGGTGCCTGTGGTGTTTTTGGCCTTTTTGGCAAAGAAATTCCTGGAAAAAATCCGCTGATTGCCCCTAAAAAGCAAAAGGAAGCCGCCTTCCCCGCGTGGGGTGGGGCGGCTTTTTTGCGGCGCTGCCTTCGGTTTACAGGGATCCCTCCCCCAGGTAGTCCAGCAGGCGGTCCATCTGGCCCTGCAGGGTTTGGCGGCCCTGGGCGTACAGGGCCCGCAGCTTTGCCACGTCCTTCTCTGTGCGGGAGACCGTCACCGGCTGGGGCGGGCGGATCACAAACACCTTCCCCTGGGCCTCCAGCCGGTCCAATTCCTCCAGCTCCCCGTTGTACCGGCGGGGGATGTTCAAAAGGGCCCGCACCAGGTTGGGGTAGTTTCTGTACCGGCGGGCGTACAGCCGCGCCATGGGCCGGGAGACCAAGGGCTTGCGGTAGCCGTGCTCCCGGGTGGTGACCACCACCACCTTGTCATAGCCCTCTTCCAGGGGCTTCTCAAAGGGGATGGAAACCGACACGCCCCCGTCCAGGCAGGGGGTCCCCTCCACCATTACCATAGGGGAGAGCAGAGGCATGCTGGCGCTGGCCCGCACAGCCCCGTAGATGTCCGCGCAGGAGTGCTTCTCCGCGTAGAGGGGCAGGCCCGTGCGGCAGTCCGTGGCCACGGCGGTAAAGGCGCAGGGGGATTTGGCAAAGGCCTCCCGGTCCAGAGGGACCAGGGTGTCGGAGATCTCCCCAAAGAGGAAGTCAAAGTTAAAAATGCTCTTGTGGAAAATCAGGTTGTTCAACCCCATGTACCGCTTGTCGTTTACATAATCCAGGTTGATCTGGGCGGTGCGCCCAATCTGGCCGGAGACGTAGCTCACCCCGGTCAAGGCTCCGGCGGAAACCCCAAAGACCCCGTCAAACAGGAGGCCATGTTCCATCATGACGTCCACAACCCCTGCGGAAAACATGCACCGCAGGGAGCCCCCTTCCAGGGCCAAAGCCCACTTGCTCATAGGCTGTTCCTCCTTTCAGCGCCTCTATTGTACTACGGAATGCCGCCGGTTTCAATGACCCCGCTTGATTTCCTGCCGGCGGTCAGGTATAATAGGCCCTTGGAAAATCCATGTAAGGAGAGAGACCATGAGGATTCGGAGAAAGGCCTGGGCCAGGCCCGAGCTTGGCGCCTGCCCCTATTACATCCCCCAGCCGGAGGGGCAGCGGGGCCGCTGGGCAGAGGTTTTCGGCGGCGAAGGCCCCCTGCATTTGGACCTGGGCTGCGGCAAAGGGGTGTTTTTGGCGCAGGCCGCCCACACCCACCGGGAGGTGAATTTCCTGGGCATCGACATCAGCCTGGACATTTTGGGGGTGGCCCGGCGGAACATCCAGGAGGCCTACGGGGAAGAGAGCCCCGCAAACGTGGCCCTGTGCGCCTACAACATCGAGCGGCTGCCCCAGCTCTTCGCCCCGGAGGAAAAGGCCCAGCGGATCTACATCAACTTCTGCAATCCCTGGCCCACTGCCCGGCATCACAAGCGCCGCCTGACCCACACCCGCCAGTTGCTCCACTACAAGCCCCTTTTGGCCCCGGGCGGGGAGATCTGGTTCAAGACGGACAACGACGACCTGTACCTGGCCACCCGCCGGTACTTTGCCGAGGCCGGGTTCGAGGTCTTCTTCGACACGGCCGACCTGCACAAAACCGGGGACCCGGAGAACATCCTCACCGAGCACGAGGTGCTCTTCACCGGCCAGGGGATCCCCACAAAGGCCCTGCGGGCCCGGCTTCCCCGGCCCTGACTCCCGGCCCCGCCCCACGAAAAAAACTCCAGAGCCCCGGGCTCTGGAGTTTTTATTTTGCACTGCCTCACAGCTGAAAGTCCTCCGGGCGGTATTGGGAGGTCCGCAGGGGCGGGGCCGTCTGGGGCTCCCGCCGCAAGGGGTCATACTGATATTTTTTGCAGGCGTCCCCCTGGGGCTTCCTCCCCAGGGAACAGACGGGGCGCCCTTCCCTGCCGGCGTTGTGCTGGCAATAGGCGCAGGTGGGCTCTACGCCGCCCCCGAACAGGGGAGGCTGTTTCTTTTTCCGAAACCATTTCATAGCGATGCGCGTCCTTTCGCCCGGCTGCACGGGCACTCCCTTTTCCCTTGGATTATACCACAGATTTCCCCCGGGCGCAATCCTTGTCCCCGGAGGGCCCTCCCGCCGCGATGAGCAAGAACGCGCCGCACAGGAGCACCAGGGAGAGGCCCCCCGCCCACCCGGCGGCGGACCCTCCCAGGGCCAGGGGCCTGGCAGAGGCCGCCCAAGCCGGCTGGCTCTCCGGGGGAAAGAACCTCTCCCCCAAAAGGCACAGGCCAAAGGCCCCCAGGCCGTGGAGGAGCCGGAATAGGAAAAACTTTCCCCGGGATCCGGGGAATTCCCGGAAAAAGGCGAACACCTGCAGGTGGACGCAGAGCCCTCCAAACCCCAGTCCCAGGGCGTACAGAGGGGCCCCCGCCCCCGCCTGGGCGGCGTCCCCCGCACCCCCGGTGACCTCCAGCAGGAAGGAGAGACACACCGCCGCCCCCTCCTGGGGCAGGAGCCCGGAAGCCTCTACGGCCTCTGCGGCCCAGGCGAGAAGGCCGCTGCCCCGGAGCAGGGCCGTAAACCCGGAAAAGAGCAGGATGCACCCGCACATCTTCACCACCGCAGAAGAGGCGTCTCCCACTGCGGCGGCCAGGGCTCCGGGCCGGGGCGCACGGAGGGGCGGCCTCTCCCGGGAAGGCAGGGGCTTGCCCAGGCCGGTGAGGGCCCCCAGCAGCAGCCCTCCCAGGGAGACCGCCCCGAAGAGGAGCCATCCTTGCTCCGGGCTTCCCAGGAGGCCGCAGCCCAAAAAGGTGACCACAAAGGCAGGGCCCGGGTTTACGCAGCACAGGAGCATCCGCTCCCCCTGGGCGGGGGTGATCTTCCCCTCCTCCAGCAGCAGGGAGACGCACCGGGCCCCGGCGGGATAGCCCCCTAAAAACCCCAGCAGCACCGCCGGCCCGCAGGGGGCGGGCAGCCGGAACACATGGCGGGTCACCGGGGCGAGGAGCCGTCCCAGGACGTCCCCGCCCCGGGTGCGCGCCGCCAGGGAAGTCAGGGCCATAAAGGGGAAGAGGGAGGGCGCCAGGGAGGAGAGGCAGTACAGGGCGCTCTGGGCCACGCTCTCCCGCACCAAGCTGGGCCAGGCCAGCAGGGCCGCCCCCCAAACCCCCAGCATCAAGGCCTCCAAGGCCCCGGGCAGGCGCGCCCGGGAGAGGCCGCGGGCCTGTTCCATAAGCCCTCCTCCTTCCTCTTTATGAGATAGTGCAAAAAAGCCTATGCGTCCCGCCGGTGATACATTCCCCCCGCCCCACATAGGAATGGAGGAGAAAAGGGGAGGAGGGCGCGGCTTTGGAAAAGGGAAAAGGCGGATTGGAATTGCAGGTGTTCGGGAACCGCCGGGCCGTGGCGGACGGCTGCGACGGCATAGTGGACTACGGGGAGGGCCAGGTGGTCCTCCGGGCGGGGAGGCTGTGGGTGAAGCTTACAGGGGAGGGCCTTTGCCTGGAGCGGCTGACCTCCAGTTCCGCCGTGGTGGAGGGGAAAATCCTCCAGGTGGAGTACGCCTACGGGGAGAGGGGGTAGGGGGATGCTGGAAAAGCTCGCGCATTTTCTCACAGGCTGGGCCCAGGTGGAGGTCCGGGGAAACTGGGCCAGGTTTCTCAACGGGGCGGCCCGGTCCGGCTGGGAATTTTGGGGTTTCCGGCGGCAGGGGGAGGCCGCCCTGGTCTGCTGCCGGGCCCGGTCCTACAGGCGGCTGCGCCCCCTGGCCCGGCGGTGGGAGGTGCGGCTGCGGCTGCGGGGGAGGGGCGGGCTCCCCTTTTACACAGCCCGGCTGAAAAAGCGTAAGGGCCTGGTGGCAGGAGCCCTTTGCGGGGCGGCGGTCTACTGGTTTTTGGGTGGCTTTTACTGGGGGGTGACCGTCTCCGGGGCCCAAACCCTCACCCCGGCCCAGGTGCTGAAGGCTGCCGGGGAGAACGGCGTGGCGGTGGGCGCCTCCCGCCGGGAGCTGGATCCAAACCTTGCCGCCCTGGCCATTCAAAACGACCTGCCCGGGGTCTCTTGGCTCACGGTGAACACCGACGGGTGCTTCTTGGAGATCGCCCTGAAGGAGAGCCAGGCGAAGCCCTCTGTGGAGGACGGGAAAAGCTGGTCCAACCTGGTGGCCTCCCGGGCGGGGACGGTTCTCTCTGTCAAGGCGGAGCGGGGCCGCCCCCTGGTGGAGCCCGGGGACACGGTGGAGGCCGGGGAGATGCTCATCGCCGGCCTGTACGCCCAGGAGGAGGACCCCTACTCCCCGCCGGTGACAGACCCCTACCAGATCCTGGGGCCGGCCCGGGGCAGCGTCCGGGCCCTGACCTACCGGGCGTTTACCGTGGAGGTGGGCGCCCGCGAGGCCCAGGAGACGCCGGCCGGGGAGCCCCGGCGGCATGTTTCCCTCTCCCTCTTTGGTGTGGAGATCCCCCTCTCCCTAGGCGGGGAGCCGGAAGGCCTCTCCCGCTCCTGGCGGCGGGAGTCGGCCTGGGCGCCCCTGGGCCGGGAGCTCCCCCTAAAGTGGGTGGAGAA
>CALWIE010000175.1 GCA_944380625.1 uncultured Clostridia bacterium | reverse complement strand
CTTCGGCCCGGCCATTATCGGCCGGGTGCTGGAGGCTGAGGGCTACCGGGTGGCCGTGGTGGCCCAGCCCGACTGGAAAACCCCGGAGTCATTTGCCGCCCTGGGGCGGCCCAGGCTGGGGGTGCTCATCTCTGCAGGCAACCTGGATTCCATGGTGGCCCACTACACCGCCGCCAAAAAGCGCCGCCACGACGACGCCTACTCCCCCGGCCGGAGGGCGGGCCTGCGGCCCGACCACGCCACCGTGGTCTACTCCAACCGGGTGCGGGAGGTCTTTGGGGATATCCCCGTCATCATCGGCGGACTGGAGGCCTCCCTGCGCCGCTTCGCCCACTATGACTATTGGGAGGACAAGGTGCGCCGCTCCGTCCTCTTTGACGCTCAGGCGGATCTCCTCACCTACGGCATGGGGGAATACGCCACCCGGGAAATTGCCGCCCGCCTGGCCTCCGGCACCCCCGTGGGGGAGATTACAGACGTGCGGGGCACCTGCGTAGCCGTTGCGTACCCCTCCGTCAGCGCCTACCCCTTTGTGGAGGTTCCCTCCTTTGAGGAGGTGGCCGCCTCCAAGGAGGACTACGCCCGGGCCAACATGACGGAGTACCTAGAGCATGATCCGGTGGTGGGCAAAGCCATCGTGCAGAAGCACGGGCGGCAGTTCTTGCTGGTCAACCCTCCCGCCTGCCCCCTGTCCACCCAGGAGCTGGACAGGGTGGCGGAGCTTCCCTATGTGCGGGAACCCCACCCCATGTACGACGAGCTGGGGGGCGTGCCCGCCATCGAGGAGGTACGTTTTTCCGTCACCCACAACCGGGGCTGTTTTGGGGCGTGCACCTTCTGTTCTCTGGCCTTCCATCAGGGACGCATTGTCTCCGCCCGTAGCCATGAGAGTGTCATCCGGGAAGTGACCGCCCTCACCCGTCACCCCGGTTTCAAGGGATACATCCACGATGTGGGAGGCCCCGCAGCCACGTTCCGCCGCCCCTCCTGTCAAAAACAGTTAAAGTATGGACTGTGTAAAAACAGGGCCTGCCTGGCCCCGGAGGCCTGCCCCAACCTGGACGCCGACCACACCGACTATATGATGCTCCTGCGGAAGCTTCGGACCATTCCCGGAGTAAAAAAGGTGTTCATCCGTTCTGGTATCCGCTTTGATTTTCTCATGAAGGACCCCAGCGGGGAGTTTTTCACTGACTTGGTTCAGCATCACATCTCCGGCCAGCTGAAGGTGGCTCCGGAGCACTGCGTGGCCCATACCCTGGACTACATGGGCAAGCCTCACATTGAGGTCTATGAGAAGTTCCGGGAAAAGTACTTTAAGCTCAACCGGCGCTACCACAAGGACCAATATCTGGTGCCCTACCTCATCTCCTCCCACCCGGGCTGCACCCTGGAGGATGCGGTGCAACTGGCAGAGTGGCTCAACCGCCAGGGACACATGCCCGAGCAGGTGCAGGACTTCTACCCCACCCCCGGCACACTGGCCACCTGCATGTGGTACACGGGGATTGACCCCCGCACCATGAAGCCGGTCTTTGTGCCCAAGACTCCCCATGACAAGGCCCTGCAGCGGGCCCTGATGCAGTGGCGCAAGCCCCAGAACCGGGCTCTGGTGCTGGAGGCCCTGCACAGGACGGGGAGGGAGGACTTAATTGGCTATGGAAAGCATTGCCTCATCCGCCCTGATAAAGAGCCAAATGTCCACCCCTCCGGACAAAGGCGCACCCAAAAAGGCCCGCTGTGCAAAGCCAAGGCTCCCTCTGGCCAGAAAGGGCGAGGCGAAACCCCTGCCCGGCAGGCCAGGCCTCAGCGCAAGGCGGGCTGGGCCAAAGCGAAACCCAAGCCCAATGGAAAAAGAAGTAAAAAAAACCGTACTTCCCAATGAAAATAGTATGAAATATAGCCCAGGGCGCCCGCAGCAGGCATATTGCCGCGGGCGCCCTGTGTGAAATGGGGTTTACTGGTTCATAATATCTTTGGCAGCGTTGCGCACATCTTTCCCCGCATCCTTTACCGCATCTCCGGCATCCCGGAGCATATCCCGGGCATCCTGGGTAAAGTCTCGGGCCGTGGAGCTGTCCCGGTCGTGAACCTGGCCGTCAGAACCGGCGCTATATCTGGCATCCTTCATATAGTCGCTGGCCGTACGCCAATCCTGAGCATAGCCTGCCCGTCCTGTACGGGCGTAGCTGGTCTGGTTGGTCATATCCCCTGTTTTATCCTCGCCCGCGCCGCAGGCCGTCAGCGTCACCGCCAGTGCCCCGGCCAAGGCCAGAGTCATCCATTGTCTTCCCATCTGCGCATCCTCCCGTCTTTTTCCCTTGGAGGTTCCATCCGCCTTCTAGTATGTACCCATTTTCCCGCAGAAATCTGGAAATATTTTTTTCTTTTTCCATATTTTTTATTTGCATGGGAAAAAGCCCTGTTTTGGGAAAAACTTCTCTCCCTCCCCTTGCATTTACCCAGATTTTATGATATAGTATGGGTGTTATTCATGGTAGTATTGGTGAGAGTGGAGTTTCGGCTCCGCTCTTTTTGATTGACCAAACCGGCCGGACCCCTTCTTTTCCGGCCTCAACAGGAGGTGCCCCATGGCAAAAGTGACCGATACCGTGGCCGCCCTGGCCGTTCCCTTTGTGGAAGCCGCGGGCTGCTCTGTGTGGGACGTAGAATATGTGAAGGAGGCCGGGGAGTGGTTCCTCCGAGTTTACATCGATAAGGAGGGCGGCGTGTCCATTGACGACTGCGAGGCGGTTTCCCGCCCCCTGTCCGATGCCTTGGACCAGGCGGATCCCATCGAGGGCAGCTACACCTTTGAGGTATCCTCTGCCGGAGCCGACCGGGCGCTGAAAAAACCGGAACATTTTGCCCAGTTTCAGGGACAGGAGGTGGAGGTCAAGCTCTACCGCCCCAGAGATGGCCGAAAAAGCTGTGTAGGCCTGTTGGAGGGCTGGTCCGATGGAAATGTCACCCTCCTGATAGGAGGCAGCCCCGTGGAATTTGAAAAAAAAGAGATCGCGCTGGTACGGCTGTACCCCCGCTTTTAACATTTAGGAGGAACGCACTGTGGCTAAGAGAACGACGAAAAATGTCAATAACAACGAGCTGGACGGGAAGGAATTTTTTGCCGCCATTGCCCAAATCGAACAAGAAAAGGGCATTAAGCCCGGT
>CALWIE010000174.1 GCA_944380625.1 uncultured Clostridia bacterium | reverse complement strand
GTCATGGCGATGTTGTCCTCCCGGCAGAGCTTGGCCATCTCCCGCTCCTCCTCCCGGAAGATCAGGTTGTAGTGCCCCTGGATGGACACAAACTTGGGAAAGCCCTCCTTTTCCGCCAGGGCGTTGGCCTTGGCCAGCTGGTAGGCAAAGCAGTTGGAGATCCCCACATACCGGGCCTTGCCGGCCTTCACTGCCTGGGAGAGCCCCTCCAGAATCTCATACAGGGGGGTGGCGTAGTCCCACATGTGATAGATGTACAGGTCCACGTAGTCCATACCCAGGTGCTGGAGGCTCTTGTCCAGCAGGTTTGAGATGTGCTGCTGGCCGGTGACCCCGGCCTCGATCTCCTCCGGGGAGCGCCCGGGGAACTTAGTGGCCACCACCACATCCTCCCGGCGGGCAAAGTCCTTCAGGGCCCGGCCCAGGTACTCCTCGCTGGTGCCGTTCTGGTAGCCGATGGCCGTGTCGAAGAAGTTGACCCCCAGCTCCAGCCCCCGGCGGATCACCTCCCGGGACCGCTCCTCGTCGATGGTCCAGCTGTGCTGGCCCGTGGCGGCGTTTCCAAAGCCCATGCACCCCATGCAGATGCGGGACACCGTCAGGTCCGAATTTCCCAGTTTCGTGTATTCCATACTGTGCGCTCCTCTCTTTCCGTCACGGTTTTCCCTGGCCGCGCCTGCCGGCGGAAAGCTCCTCCGCCTCCCGCCGCGCCTGGCAGCGCAGGCCGTCCAGCTGTTCCAAAAGTTTCTCCCGCCGGTGGATCTCCTCCAGCAGCCGGGCCCTGTGCCGGTCCAGCAGCATTAGCCGCCGCCGGGGCTCCTTTTCCCCCAGCGCCAGGTACTCCTCCACTTCCTCCCGGGCGGCCCCAGCCTGCCGCAGGGTCACCGCTAGCCCCAGGCGGGCAATGTCCTCCCCCGTCCAGAGGTGGTCTTTCCCGGCCTGGCCGCCCCAGCGCCAGCTTTCGTAATCTAAGATCAGTTCCACCGGCACCAGGAACCTGCGGCTTGCCTCTTGGGCGTCCATAAGAAAAGCCCCCTTTCTCCCAGGGAATTCCTTTTGGGATACTCCCATTGTAAACCAGAAAAGGGGCGTATGTCTAATGCTTATTTTATATCTTCTTCCATGCTTTCAATGTATTCTTTAGAGAACTTCAGAAAGGCTCCGGCCGCCGGCGGAAAGGCGGGGGAGCGCTTCCAGGCCAGCACCGTGCCTGTCTCCAGGCCGGGGGAGATGGGCACAAACCGCAGCCCCTCAAACCGGTATTCCAGCTTTTCCAGGGTGAGCAGGCAGCCGCCCAGCTCACGTACCAGCATGGCCATGTTGTAGGGGAGGTTCCCGCTGGCGGCCACGTCCAGCTTATCCCACACAGGGCCGAACCACTGGGCCAGCATGCTCTGGAGGATCTCCCGCTGGGGGAGCACCAGGGGCACCCCCAGCAGGTCCTCCGGGGTGATCTGGGGCAGTTGGGCCAGGGGGGAGCTCTCCGGGACCAGGGCGCACCACCGGTCCCTCACCGGCAGGCGGACCGACTCGTACTTTGAGAGCTCCACCGGCTCCGGCACCAGGCCCACGTCCAGGATCCCCTGCTCGATCCGCTCCTTGATGTTGTCCGCGTTGCCGCTGTAGAGCTCAAACTGCACCAAGGGGTGCAGCCGGCGGAACTCCGCCATCAGCCGGGCCAGCAGCTGGGAGCTCTGCAGCTCTCCCGCCCCCACGAACACGGTCCCGCCCAGGACCCCGTCCTGGCGGCGCAGGTCCTCCTTTGTCTTCTCCGAGAGCAGGACGATCTCCTCCGCCCGGCGGCGCAGGAGCATCCCCTCCTCTGTCAGGGTGATGTGGTGCCTGCCCCGGTGGAACAGGGTCACCCCCAGCTCTTCCTCCAGCTGCATCAGCTGCCGGGAGAGGGTGGGCTGGGTCACGTGGAGCAGGCTGGCGGCCCGGGTGATGTTCCCTTCCCGGGCGGCCATTAAAAAGTATTTCAGCACACGGATTTCCATGGGATCCCTCCTCGCTGCCGGCGGGAGCTTTTCCCGCCTTTCTCTTATTGTAACACAACCCACCGGGAAGGGCAACGCGAGAGGGGGCGCGGGCTTGCAATGGCAGGGCGGGTATGCTAAAATATTCCCAATTCCCCCAGGCAGCGGGGAAAATACCGGAGACGGAAGGAACAGTGCCATGGCAAACGAGATGTACCCCCGGGGCGCGGGGGAGACCTTAGAACAGATCGGCGCCCGCCGGAAGGGGACAAAGTGGCGGGACTGGTGGGGGCGTTACCGCATCCACATCCTGCTGGCGGCAGTGGCGGTGATCGTCCTGTGCAGCCTTCTTTTCCCCCTGCTGACCCGGGCGGTGCCCGACTACAAAGTGGTGCTCATCACCTCCTACACCATGCCTTCCGAAGGGGTGGACCAGCTGGAAGAACTCTTGGCCCGGTACGCCGACGACCGTAACGGGGACGGCCAGACCCTGGTCACCGTGGCCGCCTACAACTTCCCCTCCAGCATGGACACCCAGCGTCGGGAGAACGCTATGCTGCGCCTGAAAGCGGACTGCGCCTCCAACGAGGCCCAGATCTTCCTCTACGAGGAAGCCGGCTTCCAAGAGGCCCAGGAGGTCTTGGAGGGCCTGCTCCTCTACAACGACGGCACTCCCATGGGGGAGGGGGCCACAGACTTTGAAAACGCCCGCCAGCCCTGGGAGAGCTATCCGGGCCTGGCCCAGTACGAGCCCCGGCCCACCTCGGACGGGAGCTACACCGGCGAGATGCTTCAGAACCTGTTCAGCCAGCTCTGGGTCTCCTTCCGCTCCTCGGAGAGCCGCATCCCCCTGAGCGACCGGGAAATGCCCTACTATGAGGGGTGCGCGGCCCTGTTGGAGCGGCTGAAGAACAACGACCCCACAGCGGGAGAGACCCCGGCGGAAGAGGGATGACCATGAACCCTGTATCGATTCTAGACTCCACCCTCCGGGACGGCGCCCAGGGGACAGGGGTCTCTTTCTCCCTGGAGGACAAGCTCCAGGCGGTGCGCCTGCTGGACCAGGTGGGCGTCCAATACGTGGAGGCCGGAAACCCCGGTTCCAACCCCAAGGACGAGGAGTTTTTCCAACGGGCGGCCAGCCTGCCTTTAAAGCGGGCCAAGCTCGTCTCCTTTGGGAGCACCCGGCGCAAGGACACCCTTCCCCAGGAGGACGGGAACCTGGCAGCCCTGCTGGCGGCGGGGACCGGCTGCTGCTCCCTGTTTGGAAAGTGCTCCAAATTCCACGTGGACCACGTGCTCCAGACCTCCTACGAGGAGAACCTGCGGATGATCGAGGAGAGCTGCCGGTATCTCAAGGCCCACGGCCGGGAGGTGCTTTTCGACGCCGAGCACTTTTTCGACGGTTGGAAGGAGGACCGGGCCTACGCCTGGGAGGCCCTGAAGGCCGCGGTCCGGGGCGGGGCGGATATGGTCTGCCTCTGCGACACAAACGGGGGCACCTTCCCCACAGAGGCCGAGTCCATCGTCCGCCAGGTGGTAAAGGGGCTGCAGGTCCCTGTGGCGGTCCATTTCCACGAGGACTGCGGCATGGCCACAGCCAACTCTATCCTGGGGGTGAGGGCCGGGGCCGTCCAGGTCCAGGGCACCCTTTTGGGCTTTGGGGAACGCTGCGGCAACGCGAACCTCTCCGCCATCATCCCGGACCTCCAGCTGAAGCTGGGGATCCCCTGCATTCCCCAGGAGGAGCTCATGCACCTGACCCACCGGGCCCGGGAGCTGGCGGCCATCGCCAACATGGACCTGCCCGCAGGAATGCCCTATGTGGGAGAGAACGCCTTTGCCCACAAGGCGGGCATGCACGCCGCCGCGGTGCTCAAGGCCCCCCGCTCTTTTGAACACGTGGACCCCTGCCTGGTGGGCAACGCCCGGCGCTTTCCCGCCTCGGAGATGTCCGGCTGGGCGGTGGTTTTGGAAAAGGTGAAGCGGATCTTCCCCCGGGTGGGGGTGGATTCCCAAGAGGCCCGGGCCCTGCTCCAAGAGCTCAAGGAGCTGGAGTCCAAGGGCTACCAGTTCGAGGGGGCGGACGCTTCCTTCGAGCTGCTGGTGCGCAAGCGGCTGCGGCCCTTCCCGGCCTTTTTCCAGCTTTTGTACTACCACATCTACACCGACTACAGCGACGGACGGGACCGGGGCGCCAGCGCCACGGTAAAGGTCCGGGTGGGAGGGGAGATCCAGCTCATGGCCGCCGAGGGCAACGGCCCCGTCAACGCCCTGGACCAGGCCCTGCGCAAGGCCCTGGAGGTCTTTTACCCCGCCCTGTCCCAAGTCAAGCTCACCGACTACAAAGTGCGGGTGCTGGACAGCAAAAGCGCCACCGCCGCCGGGGTGCGGGTGCTGATCACCTCCACCGACGGGGAGCGCACCTTCACCACGGTGGGGGTCTCCGAAGACGTGGTGGCCGCCAGCTGGAAAGCCCTGGAGGACTCCATGGAATACCTGCTCCTAAAAACCGGGGGCAGGGGAGAGGTAGAGTAAAAATCCCGGTGGTATTTTGATAAATTTTCCTGTGGGGGATTGCAATTTTCCGGCAAAGTCTCTATAATGAAAGCAAGTGGGGAGCAGATCCCCTCAAGCTCACAAAGGAGTGATATTCCAACGAAATTAGGTGTGCTCACCAATGTTATCGGCGAAACTCCCCTGAAGGAGGCGCTGGCCTATTTTAAGTCCCTGGGCGCCCAGATGGTGGAGATCGGTTGCGGCGGGTATCCCGGCAAAGACCACTGCGATCCCGGCGTGCTCCTCCACGACGAGGCCAAGTTCCAGGAGTTTGTGAAGACCATCGAAGAGTCCGGCCTGGAGATCAGCGCCCTGAGCTGCCATGGCAACCCGGTCCATCCCAACAAGGAGATCGCCAAGCAGTTTGACGACGACATGCACAACGCCGTCCTCATGGCGGAAAAGCTGGGCATCCATCAGATCAACTGCTTCTCCGGCTGCCCCGGCGACTGCCCCGAGAGCAAGAACCCCAACTGGGTGGTCTGCGCTTGGCCCAACGAGTTCTGCGAAGTGGTGGAGTGGCAGTGGAACGAGATCCTCATCCCCTACTGGAAGGATTTCGTGGCCTTTGCCAAAGCCCACGGCGTGAACAAGATCGCCCTTGAGATGCACCAGGGCTTCTGCGTGTACAACACCTACACCC
>CALWIE010000173.1 GCA_944380625.1 uncultured Clostridia bacterium | reverse complement strand
GCCCGGCGGCAAGGTGACCATCACCGTGACCTTCATCCCCGAGGGCTGGCCCTTTGTGGACGTGAGCGAGAAAGATTGGTTCTACGGCGCCGTGGAGTACGTCTACGGCCAGGGCATCATGAAGGGTACCAGCGCCACCACCTTCAGCCCGAAGAATTCCCTGACCCGCGCCATGGTGGCCCAGATCCTCTACAACCTGGAGGGCGAGCCCACGGTGACCGGGGACGACGGCTTCACCGATGTGGAGCCCAAGAACTGGTGGTACGAAGCGGTGGCCTGGGCTGCCCAGAACGGGGTGGTAAACGGCTATGAGGACGAGAGTTTCCGTCCCAAGCGGGAGATCACCCGCCAGGAATTCGCCCAGATGATGTACAATTACGCGGAGTACAAGGGCTACGACCTGACCGCGAAGGGCGACCTGAGCGCCTTCCCCGATGGGAGCGAAACCGCCGCCTGGGCGGCGGAGGCCCTGGCTTGGGCTGTGGGCCAAGGGCTCATCAACGGCTTTGAGGACAACACGGTCCAGCCCAAGGGCACCACCACCCGAGGCCAGGCGGCCAGTATCCTCATGCGCTTCCACCAGAACCTGGTGAAAAACTGAACGGAAAACAAAACGAAAAACAAAACAGCAAACCCAACGGAAAAGGCCGGGAGAGATCCCGGCCTTTTTTCCTGTCCCGTTTTCCTTTTTACCCAGTCCTTTAGGAGTCTCCGCTCCCGCGCGAGCTGGAGCGACCGAAAAACCGCCGGGTGCTGCCGCCTGGGAAAACCGCGCCCCCCTTGGGAATCCCCTTGCTTACAGGGCCAGATTTGGGGGCTTTCGCTCCAGCAAGTCCGGAATCAGCTTTTGGACCAGCTTTTCCCCGATGGTCTCCCGGAACCAGGGGTCGTCTTTCAGATGGACGTTCTCCGCCGTGACGATGAGCAGGAACTCCACCAGGAACGCGTCTACGCAATAGGCGTCAAATTCCGTAAAATCCCGGACGCTGGCATAGCCGGCGAGGATCTGTTCCCGGGCGGAGCCGTCTGGGACAAACCCGCCCATGTGGGCGGTCATCTCCCCCAGGTCGTAGAGGTGGAACCCATACACACAGCGGGTGAAGTCGATGGGGCGGGCGTCCGCTCCGTCGTAGAGCAAATTCGCCGCCCGGATGTCTGTGTGGACAAGGCCCATGTTCCGTTCCGGGTTCTTCCGCAGGGCGCCCATGCAGGCTTGGATGATTTTCCCGCCCTTCTGGAGGACGGCGAATTCCTCCGGGGCCACGCTGTGATACTGCGTCACCCCCAGGGACAGCCTTTGCAGCACCGCGTCCACGTAAGGCTCCTCCCGATGGGGACGGCCCGGGGCCAGGGCCTTTCCCACTTCCTGTTGGGAGGCGCTGTGAATCCTCCCTGCGGCAATTCCCGCCGCGAAAGCCATGGCTTTGGGATCGGCTTGGCTTTTGTCCATGGACTCGCCGGGAAGGACAGCGCACAGCGTCGCCCACAGGCCGGGGGCCACCGCCAGGGAGTATGCTCCTGCCGGGGTGGCCAGGGGCATGGCGGTTTTGCAGCCCAGGGCGGAAAGGCGCTTCAGAATCTTTCCTTCCAATTCCAGCTGCTCCCCGGTGTGGAATAGGCATTCCCCGGGGAGATAGTCCCGCCCCTCCTGTTCCTTACACAGTTTTAAAAAGTAGGCGATTTCGCCCTGCTTTACGAAAAAGGTATCGCCGTCGGCCACCTCGGCGGCCACTTGGGCCCCTGCGGGCAGAAATCCCTCCAGGGCTTTTTGGGCGAGTTGCAGGTTTGTCATAGGGGTATCCTCCTCTTCCAAACTAGGTGGATCAAGGCGAGTATAGCACTCCCGGGGAAAAAGGCAACGCCGGCGCCAGGGCCGGGGCGGCGGGAAAAACCTCCCCGGGGGCGCCGGAAATAAAGAAAGATTTTTTGCCGAAAAAACTCTTGACATTCCACCGCCGCCGGTGTATAATAGCCACTGTCGCTCGGAGGTGTTTCGGGCAGGGCAAAAGCTGGGCAAGCCCCGGCTGCGCTTTTACAATGGCCCGGTAGTTCAGCTGGTTAGAACGCTAGCCTGTCACGCTAGAGGTCGACGGTTCGAGCCCGTTCCGGGTCGCCATATGCTGCTATGGCTCAGTCGGTAGAGCGCGTCCTTGGTAAGGACGAGGTCACCAGTTCAAATCTGGTTAGCAGCTCCAAAAACGCGGTGAGGGAAGTGCCCACCGCGTTTTTTGTTCTCTTCACGTGACCGCGTCCTCTCGCCCGGAAGGGCGGGGGGCTTGGGGCGCAGCCCCAGGTGGCTCCGTCTCGGGAAAGGAAGGTGTAAAATGCCCGCTTGGAAGTGTGTTCTGTGGGACTGGAACGGCACGCTGCTGGACGACGTGTCCCCGGCCCTCTCCGTTATGAATAGGATGCTCTCCTGCCGGGGCCTCCCCGCCCTGAGCCTGGAGGCCTACCGGGACGTCTTCACCTTCCCGGTGCGGGACTACTATGTGGCCGCCGGGCTGGACCTCTCCCAGGAGCCCTTTGAGGCCTTGGCCGTGGAGTGGACCCAGCTGTACCACGCCCTCTACCCCGGGTGCGGCCTGTTCCCCCAGGCCAGGGCGGTCCTGGAGGGGCTCAGGGCCCAGGGGATTCCCCTGGCCATTGTGTCCGCCTCCCACCAAGAGGCCTTGGAGCGGCAGGTGGAGGGCCAGGGCCTGGGCGGGGTCTTCCAGGCCCTGCTGGGCATCTCCGACATCTACGCGGGGAGCAAGGCGGGCCTGGCCCGGGAATACCTGGCCGCCCAGGGGATCCCCCCGGAACAGGCGTTGCTTGTGGGAGATACCCTCCACGACTGGGAGGTGGCCCAGGAGGCAGGCTGCCCCTGCGTGCTCACGGCCCAGGGCCACCAGAGCCGCGCCCGCCTGGAGGCCGCCGGCGTCCCCGTGCTGGAGAATATCGCCCAGGTGCCGGCGTTTTTGCAGGGCCAAAGGGTTTGACCCCCGCTGGGTTGTGGCTCTTTTCCTGGCCAACCTCGGGTCAGCTCTCCCGCTGGAACACGAAAAACTCCGGGTCCATGCCGCCGAAGATGTAGTTGCCCATTTTCCACTCGAAAAAGAGATACTCTTTTCCCTGTACAAAACGGAGTTCGTAGGCGGGCGCGGTCCTCATGCCCTGCAGCAGCGCGGCGCCCTTGGTCCAGCGGTCGTGCAGCCACTGGCCGCCCCCCTCCAGAGAGGGGTCCAGGTATAGCTGTTCCAAAAAGCCTCCGGGGAGAAAGCGCAGCTCTGCCAGCCCAACCCCTTCCTCCAATAGGTTTTCCTGGGGGAAGTCCTCCTTGCGGGCCACATATCCCACGGCGCGCCACGTGCCAAGGACTTTCTCGTCCGAGACGAAAGGCAGGTCAATGGGGTCCCGCCGTCCCAGGGATTCCCAGGTGTAGCGGTGAGTGTCCGCCTGCTCTAGAACGATGGTGCGGCCCTCGTCCCCGGCCCGGGGGATGAGCAGGCAATGCCGGCCCTCCCAGAAGGCCGTGGCGTAGCGGTATTCCAACAGAGGCTCGCTGCCGCCGTGGTGGACGAGGAGCGTGCCCTTGGTCCAGCCCTCAAAAATCCAATAGGGGCGGCCCTCTGGAAGGAAGAACAGCTCCTTGGCAATCCCAAAGGCCACGTTCCGGCCGGCGTCCAGCGCCTTTCGGGAAAGAGGTGTTTCGGGCGGCAGAGAGCCGATGCTCTTCCAGCGGCCGATGACCGCCGGGTCGTCTGCAAATTCCATGCCGTTGGCTATGCAGGGGTTTTGTCCCATGGCGCGATCTCCTTTCCAGAGAGAAATTTCTTCCTGTCAGTATACCACGGGCCATGGCCCTTTGCAAGAAAGGGGCTTTTGCTGCCGGGGGTTTGGGGGTATTCAGGAATTTGTAAAGAAACAGGGGTTGACAAGCAGGCCTTGGGACAGTATAATGATTTGTGTTGTACTGGTAATGTTACGACGAAAGAACCCCTGCTGAATGGCGGATGGGAGGGATATAAATGGCTGAGATCCGGCTCAAGGAAAACGAATCTCTGGACAGCGCGCTTCGCCGCTTCAAAAAGCAGTGTGCCAGAGCGGGCGTCATCCAAGAGGTCCGTAAGAGAGAGGCTTACGAAAAGCCCTCTGTCAAGCGTAAGAAAAAGTCAGAAGCAGCTCGCAAGCGCAAGTACAAATAAGGCTGCTCACATGTACCTTGAAAGCGGGCGGTTTGCCCGCTTTTTTGTTTCAAAAAAGCGAGGGGATTGCATGGCCCTTTTCCGGCCGACAGCACTAAAAGAGCGGGTGACGGACATCGCCCCGGAATTCATCAGAGAGCTGGGGTGCAGCGCCCTGCTGCTGGACGTGGACAACACCCTGTCCACCTACACCTCGCACCTGCCCCTCCCCGGCGCGGTGGAGTGGGTCCGGCGCATGGAGAGCGCCGGCTTCAAGCTCATCATCATCTCCAACAATTTCAAAAAGCGGGTGAGGCGCTTCGGGGCCGCCTTTGGCCTGGACACCCTCAGTTTCGCCATCAAGCCCCTGCCCATCGGCTACCTGCGGGCGGCCCGCCGGCTGGGGGTGCGGCCTGGGGAATGCGTCATCATCGGGGACCAGATCTTCACCGATGTGGTGGGGGCCAACCTGTGCGGCATGAAGTCCGTGCTGCTTGCGCCCATCGAACCCGAGGAGGGCTTCACCTTCAAGGCCCGCAGGTTTTTTGAAAAAGGGCTGCGGGAAAAATTTCAAAGCCGAAAGGATGTTTTGCGATGAAAAACCCTGTGGAACGTCTTGCCGAAACCTTGATCCACGGCGACAGCCAAAAGGCCGCCCTGGTTTTTTCTGAGAAAAACCGCCGCTATTTCACCCAGTTCCCCGCCAGCGACGGGGCCCTGCTGGTCACGGCGGGGGAGGCCTATCTGCTGATGGACTTCCGCTACGAGGAGGCGGCCTCCTACAAGGCCCAGTACTGCACGGTGGTGGGCTTTGACTCCCTGCTGGAAAAGCTGGGCGAGCTGATCCAGAAGCACGGGATCAAGAGCATCTACCTGGAGACCGAGCAGCTCTCCGTGGCCCAGGCCCGGCGCTTTGAAAAGGCCTTTGAGAAGTTCGGCGCCCAGGCGGTGCTGGACGACTCCCTGGACAGCGCCATCCGGCAGCAGCGGATGATCAAGTCCCCCGAGGAGGTCAAAAAGATCGAGGCCTCCCAGGAGATCACCGACGCCGCCTTCCAGCACATCCTGCCCTACATCAAAGAGGGCGTCACCGAGCGGGAGCTGGCCTTGGAGATCGAGTTCTTCATGCGGAAAAACGGCGCCGAGAACGTGGCCTTCGAGCTCATCGTGGCGGCGGGCAAGAACGGCTCCCAGTGCCACGCGGTCCCCTCGGACAACCGGGTGCAGAAGGGCGATTTCATCACCATGGACACCGGCGCCCTTTTGGATGGCTACCATTCCGACATGACCCGCACCGTGGCCCTGGGCCAGGTTTCCCCGGAGCAGAAGGCCGTCTACGACACGGTCCTCAAGGCCCACCTGGCGGTCATCGATGGGGTAAAGCCCGGCATGCCCTGCTGCGATGTGGACAAGATCGCCCGGGACATCATCGAGAAGGACTACCCCGGCACCTTCGGCCACGGCCTGGGCCACGGGGTGGGCTTTGAAATCCACGAGTGGCCCCGCTTCTCCAAGCTGGACCCCACCCCCTGCGCAGAGGGCATGGTCATCACCGACGAGCCCGGCATCTACATCCCCGCCAAGTACGGCGTGCGCATTGAGGATATGCTCCTCATCACGGCGGAGGGCTGCCGCAGCCTGACCAAGTCCCCCAAGGAGCTCATCTGCCTGTAAAAGCCGGGTTTTCCTGGGGAAACAGCTTGCAATCCTGGCGCGGATAGGATACAATAGGAAAAGAGAAACGAATTTGGAGGTTGTTAAAATATGGTAACAGCAGGCGATTTCAGAAACGGCGTGACGTTCGAGATGGACGGCGGCGTCTATTCCATCATCGAGTTCCAGCACGTCAAGCCCGGCAAAGGCGCTGCCTTTGTGCGCACTAAGATCCGCAATGTGATCACCGGCGCTGTGACGGAAAAAACCTTTAACCCCAACGACAAGTACCCCACCGCTTACATCGAGCGCAAAGACATGCAGTACCTCTACAGCGACGGGGACCTTTACTACTTCATGGACAACGAGACCTACGAGCAGATCCCCATCAACAAGAGCGTGCTCAGCGACAACTTCAAGTTCGTCAAGGAGAACATGGACTGCAAGGTGCTCTCCTACAAGGACAACGTCTTAGGCGTGGAGCCCCCCAACTTTGTGGAGCTGGAGGTCACCAAGACCGAGCCCGGCGTCCGGGGCGACACCGCCACCAACACCCTCAAGCCCGCCACCCTGGAGACCGGCGCGGAGATCCGCGTGCCCCTGTTCATCAACGAGGGCGAGATGATCCGCATCGACACCCGCACCGGCGAGTACATGGAAAGGGCGTAAAGGAAGCTGCGCTTCTTTTCGTCCAAGCAGCCGGGCCTGCCCCGGCAGGAAAAAGGAGGAACGAGAGCCATGACCAATTCTGAGAGAGCTTCTTACATTCGCGGCCTCATGGACGGCCTGGACCTGAATGCCGAGGCCAAGGAGACCAAGGTCCTCAACGCCGTTGTGGACTTGCTGGAGGGCCTGTGCCAGTCCATGGACGAGCTGGAGGACGACGTGGCCGAAATGGCCGAGCAGGTGGACGAGATTGACGAGGACCTGGGCACCCTGGAAGAGGACTTCTACGGCCTGGAGGAGGATGAGGAGTGCGGCTGCGGCTGCCACCACCATCACCACGGGGACGAGGATTTTGAGGACGCCCAGTTCGAGGTGACCTGCCCCAGCTGCGGCGACACCATCCAGCTCAACGACGAGATGCTGGAAGAGGGCGGCATCATCTGCCCCGGCTGCGGCGAGACTTTGGAGTTCGACTTCGACGACGACGAGGAAGAGCCCGAAGATAAGCTCGAGGAGTAAAAACCAAACAGCAAAAGCCCTCCCGCAGGGGAGGGCTTTTTTCTATATACAAGAAAAGGAGCGGGTACACCGCTCCTTTTTTGTGTGTCCGTGATGAATTGCCCAAGAACAGGAACCTTTCTCAAGGCCCTTCCCTTACAGGGGAGAACGGAAGATTGCCGCAGCGCCGCAGTGGCTCTGGCTGTCCTGAATCCGCAATTCGCACTTGTTCCAGGACGGGGCGCCAGGGGGCGTTTGTATCTGAACTAGGTACGCGGCCATCTTGCCGTCCGGACATATCTCTTGTACGGGATTCACCTGGAGCACAGGCGCGGAGACGCCGTCCACCAGCGCGGCGACAGTTATCCCTTCTGGGGCAAGGTCTTTTTCCCCGCGCTGGTATTTGTCCAGGCTCATGGGCCGGAAATAGGCCATCAGGCCATTCCCGGCGCCCTTGACGGGGAACACATGCAGCCCGTACACCTCCAGCCGGTCCAGGGTGATAT
>CALWIE010000172.1 GCA_944380625.1 uncultured Clostridia bacterium | reverse complement strand
AACCCGCCCCCATGCTCCTGAAAAAGCTGGTGGAGTGCGTCTCCAAGGGGGGCAACCTCCTTTTGAACGTGGGCCCCGACGCCCGGGGGAACATCCCGCGCCAGTCCCTGGCCATCTTGGAGGAGATGGGCGACTGGATGGCCCGCAACGGCCAGAGCGTCTACGGCTGCGGGAAAGCGGGGCTTCCCAAGCCCGACAGCGGCCGGTTCACTCGCCGGGGGAACAAGCTCTACTACCACCTGTTTGAAAACACCGTCGGCCCCATGCCCCTGCCCGGGGTGGAAAAGGGGAAAATCGCCCAGGTGCGCTTCCTTGCCACCGGCGCGGAAGTGCCCCTTTCCACCAGCTGGGTCCACAGCGATTACCCCGGCATGGCCTTTTTGGACCTGGGGGAGGACCCGGTCCTGCCGGACCCGGTGGACACAGTGCTGGAAATCACCTTGAAGGAGTGAGACCATGAGCGAACCCTTTGTGCTGGAAGTCTGCGTGGACAGCCTGGAGTCCGCCCGGCAGGCCCGGGCAGGGGGCGCCACCCGGCTGGAGCTGTGCGCCAACCTGCCCATCGGGGGCACCACCCCGGCCCTTTCCCTGGCGCGCCGGGTAAAGGCCGAGACAGGCCTGCCTGTCCACGTCCTGCTGCGGCCCCGGTTTGGGGATTTCCTCTACACCCCGGAGGAGTTCTCCCTCCTGGAGGAGGACGCCGCCGCCCTGCTGGAAGAGGGCGCGGACGCCTTGGTCTCTGGGTTTCTCACCCCCGAGGGGGACCTGGACCTGCCCCGGCTGGAGCGCCTGGTGTCCCTGGCCCACCGGGCCGGGAGGAAATTTACCCTCCACCGGGCCTTCGACCTGTGCCGGGACCCCGTTGCCGCCCTGGAGCAGTGCAGGGCCCTGGGGGTGGACACAGTCCTCACCTCGGGCCAGAAAAACGCCTGCCGGGAGGGGGTTCCCCTGCTCCGGGAGCTGTGGCCCCGCCGGGGGGAGGTGGAGCTCCTTTTGGGGGCGGGCATCGACAGCGCCGCCATCCGGGAGATCCGCCGGGCCCTGCCCGGGGCCCGGGCCTTCCACATGAGCGGCAAGCGGGTGGTGGAAAGCCCCATGGCCTACCGGAAGGATGGGGTCAGCATGGGGCTGCCCAGCCTCAGTGAATACGAGCTTTGGCGCACGGACCGGGAAGCGGTCCGCGCCGCGCGAGAGGAGTTGGAGAGAAGATGACCTGGTCTCGGGAGCTGCGGGAATATGTAAACTGCCAGCTGGCCCGGCGGGCCCCTGCCCTGGGGGACCGCCGGAGGGAAATCCAGGAGCTTTTGGCCCGCTGCCCCGAGGAGGAGCGGGCGGCCCTGGGGTTCCTTTTCGCCACGCTGCCCCTGCCGGACCTGGGGGACTATCCCCCGGCCTTTTTCCAAGAGGAGGCCCGCCAGGCCCTGGCCGCCCGGAGGGACTTCCCCTGGTGCGCCGCCCTGCCGGAGCACCTCTTTCTCAAGCACGTGCTCTGCCCCCGGGTGAACAACGAGGAGCTGGCCGCCTGCCGAGGCCTGTTCCGGCAGGAACTGGAGCCCCGGGTGCGGGGCCTCTCCCTGGAGGAGGCTATTTTAGAGGTGAACCGCTGGTGCGCCCAGCGGGCCACCTACCGCTCCACCGACGGCCGCACGGCCTCCCCCCTTCAGGTGTACCAGTGCGGCTGGGGCCGCTGCGGGGAGGAGTCCACCTTTCTCACCGCGGCCCTGCGCAGCGTGGGCATCGCGGCCCGGCAGGTGTACGCGCCCTGGTGGTCCCACTGCGACGACAACCACGCCTGGGTGGACGCCTTCGACGGGAGCGCCTGGCGCTACCTGGGGGCCTGCGAGCCGGAGCCCACCCTGGACCGGGGCTGGTTTACCCACGCCGCCGCCCGGGCGGTGCTGGTCCATACCAGATCCTTCGTCCAGGGCAGCCGGGAGGAGGCTGCCTTCCTGTTCCCCGGGGCGGACCCCCTGTGCTGGGACCTGGACCAGGGGGTGGCCTGGGAGCACCTCACGCCCCGTTATGCCAAGACAAAGACTGTCTCCGTCCAGGTGACAGGGCGGGGAGGCCGCCCGGTGCCAGGGGCCTGGGTGTCCTTTTCCGTTTTGAACATGGCCGCCCCCCGGGAGGCCGCCCGGCTGCGGGCCGACGGGGCGGGGCGGGTGTCCCTGCCCCTGGGCCGGGGGACGGTGCTGGTCTCCGCCGGGGACCCGGAAGCCCCCGGTTCCCTGGGGGAGGGGATCCTGGCCCCGGAGGCCGGGGAGCTCACCTTGGAACTGGGGCGCCTCCTGCCCCCCGGAGAGATGGCCTTCCTCCCTCCTGAGGACGGCGGGGTGGCGGTGCCGCCCCTGACCGGTTCCCAAAGGCGGGCCCGCCGCCGCTGCCTGGACCGGGCCGCCCAGCTCCGGGAGGAGAGGGCTCGCAGGTCTCCCCACCCCTCGCCCCCGGCGGGGGAGAGAGGGCGGGTCTGGCAGTCCCTCTCCCAGAAGGACCGGGCGCTTCCTGTGGACGAGGCCCTGGTGGAAGACGGCCTTCGGGCCTTTTCCTGGGAGGGCGGCCTGCCCCCTTGGGCCTTTGAAAAGGGGCTGCTCTCCCCCCGGGTGGGCCTGGAGGCCCTGTCCCCCTGGCGGCAGCTTCTAGAGGGCCGCTTCTCCCCTGAGGAGAGGAACCGCTTCCGGGAGGCCCCCTCCCGGCTGTGGGACTGGGTCCTGTCCCAGGCGTCCCTGTGCCGGGAGGCCTATGCCGCCCTCTGGGGAACCCCGGCGGGGATCCTCCAGGTGGGGGGCGCCACGGCGGCGGGCCAGGGCCTGCTGTTCTGCGCCGCCTGCCGGGCCCTGGGCATCCCCGCCTGCCTGGAGGACGGCGTCCCCTGGTACTGGAGGGAGGGGGCCTTCCACTCCCTGTGGGGCGGGGAGAAGAGCGCCCGGCTGACCTTGGCCGCTCCCCGGGGCCGGGGGGCGGTTTCCGGGCAGGACTACACCCTCTCCCGCCGGGAGGCCGGGGGCTGGCGGCCCCTAGAGGGAGCGGACGTCCTCCCCGGCGGGGAAGGGGAGATCCCCCTGGCCCCGGGCCAGTACCGGCTGTGGACGGTCACCCGCCTGCCCAACGGCAGCCAGCTGGCCCGCTGGGAGGAATTTACCCTGGCGGCGGGGGAGGCCCGGCGGACGGCCCTTGCTTTCCGGGAAGGGGAGGCCGCCCAGATGCTGGAGCGCTGCCCCCTGCCGGCCTTTTCCCTGGAGGCCCCGGACGGGGATACCTTGGAGGGCCGGGAGATCTTCTCCCAGTCGGCGTTTACCCTCCTTCTCTGGCTGGAGGTCTCCCGGGAGCCCACAGAGCACCTGCTCAACGAGCTGCGGGAGCAGGCCTCCCAGTTGCAGGGGACAGGCTGCGCCGTGGCCCTGGTGCTGGAGGGCTGGGAGGAGAGGAAGGACCCCACCCTGGCCCGGACCCTGGAGGCCATGCCCTGGGCCCGGCTGTGGAAGGGGGATTTCCCCGAGGCCGTGCCCGCCCTGGCCCGGCGGATGTACCAGGACCCGGACCGGCTGCCCCTGGCGCTCCTTGTCAACCGCCGGGGGGAGGGGCTCTTTGCCTGCTGCGGCTACAACGTGGGCACAGGAGCGCTTCTGCTGCGGCTGCTGGCCGCGGCGGGGGAGGGCTGAAAAAACCTGGGATTTTCCCGGGGCCTCTTTGCTTTTTTTCGGAATTCTGGTATACTTTTCCCAGGCCCTTTGAGAAGGCGCCGTCGATTCTTTCGGGAAGGAGTTTTTGCAATGGACAACAATATGCTGGATTTAATCAAGACCCGCCGGAGCGTGCGGGCCTACCGGCCGGAGCAGATCAAGCCCCAGGAGCTGGACGCCGTCACCGAGGCGGGCGCCTGGGCCCCCACGGGCCGGGGCCTTCAGTCCCCGGTGATCGTGGCAGTGCAGGACCCCAAGTACCGCCAGGCGGTGATGGAGCTGAACAAAAAGGCCCGGGGCATGGAGGGGGACCCCT
>CALWIE010000171.1 GCA_944380625.1 uncultured Clostridia bacterium | reverse complement strand
GGATCCTACCTGCTGCGGGAGGACGGCAGCGAGGCCTTCTTCCAAGCGGATCCCAGCGTAAAGGTGGTGGACACCACCGCCGCCGGGGACAGCTTTGTGGGGGCCCTGGCGGTGTCCCTCTCTCGGGGGAAGGACCTGGCCGGCGCGGCCCGGTTTGCCTCCCGGGTGGCAGACATTGTGGTCTCCCGCCCGGGGGCACAGTCCTCCATCCCCTATCTGGAAGAGGAACCGTAAGGGAGAGACCCTAGAGGGCCTGGAGGCGCTCCATGGCCTCCCGGGTCTGTTCTGCATCCCCAAAGGCGGTCAGCCGGAACCACCCCTTCCCGTTTTTGCCGAACCCCTCTCCCGGCGTGCCCACGATCTGGGCTCTCTCCAGAAGGTAGGCAAAATAGTCCCAGCCGCCCATGCCGCCGGGGCACCGGAGCCACAGGTAGGGGGAGTTGGTCCCCCCGGTGAAGGGAATCCCCATGGAGCCCAGAGCGTCCATCATCACCTGGGCGTTTTTCCGGTAGTACCCGATGGCCTCCCGCACCTGGCGCTGGCCCTCGGGGGTGAAGACGGCCTGGGCCGCCCGCTGGGTCAGGTAGCTGACCCCGTTGAATTTGCAGCCCTGCCGACGCTGCCACAACCGGGAGAGCCGCACCCCGCCGGCCTCCAGCTCCTTGGGAAGGACCGTGTAGCCGCAGCGCATCCCGGTAAACCCCGCCGTTTTAGAGAGGGAGCAGAACTCGATGGCGCACTCCCTCGCCCCGGGGATCTCCAAGATGGAATGGGGCAGATGGGGCTGGGTGATAAAGGCCTCGTAGGCCGCGTCGTAGAGGATCACAGCCCCCTGCCTTCGGGCGTAGTCCACCCAGGCCTGCAATTGCTCTTTGCTGTAGGCGGCGCCGGTGGGGTTGTTGGGGGAGCACAGGTAGATGAGGTCTGCCCGCACCCCCTCGTCGGGCAGGGGGAGGAAGCCGTTTTCCCCGGTGGCGTCCATGTAGACGATCCGCCGCCCGTCCAGGAGGTTGGTGTCCACGTAGACTGGGTACACCGGGTCGGGGATGAGCACGGTGTTGTCCTGGTCGAACAGATCCAGGATATTCCCCAAATCACTTTTCGCCCCCTCCCCCACAAAGACCTCCGAGGGGTCCAGCTCCACCCCGAAGTTTTGATAGTACCCGGCGATGGCCTCCCGCAGGAAGGGATAGCCGTCGCTGTCCGGGGAGTAGCCGTGGAAGGTCTCTTTGTGGGCCTGCTCCTGAGCCGCCTGGTGCAGGGCGTCGATCACCGCCGGGGCCAGGGGCAGGGTCACGTCCCCAATGCCCATCCGGATGATCTTCGCCTCCGGGTGGGCTTTTCTATAGGCGTCCACTTTCTGGGAGATGGCCACAAACAGGTAGCTCTCCCCCAGGTTTTGAAAGTTCCCGTTGAGTTTCATAGGGCTTCTCCTCTCTCCCTGGAGCGCTCCAGGGCCGCGGTTACAAATCCCGTAAACAGGGGGTGGGGCCGGTTGGGCCGGGATTTAAATTCCGGGTGGAACTGCCCCGCCACAAAGAAGGGGTGGTCCGTTAGCTCCACAGTCTCCACAATGCGGCCGTCGGGGCTGGTGCCCGAGAGGGTCATACCGGCCTGTTCCACCACGTCCCGGTAGTCGTTGTTGAATTCAAAGCGGTGCCGGTGCCGCTCGTGGACAAGGGAATCCCGATAGCACTCCCAAAGCCTGGTGCCGGCCTTAACCTTGCAGGGGTAGCTGCCCAGCCGCAGAGTGCCGCCCTTGTCCCGCTCCTTGTTCTGGCCGGGCATAAAGTCGATGACCTTGTGCAAGCCGTACTCGTCGAACTCCCCGGAGTTGGCGCCCTCTATGCCGCACACGTGCCGGCAGAACTCGATGACCGCCACCTGCATCCCCAGGCAGATGCCCAGGTAGGGCACCCGGTGCTCCCGGGCAAACTGGCAGGCCAGCACCATGCCCTCGATGCCCCGGCTGCCAAAGCCCCCGGGGACCAGGATGCCGTCCGCCTGGCCCAGCCGGGCGGCGGTGTTCTCCGCCGTCAGGGTCTCCGCGTCCACCCAGTCGATGTCCACCTTGGCCGAAAGGCCGTAGCCCGCGTGGCGCAGGGCCTCCATCACCGACAGGTAGGCGTCGTGGAGCTTCACGTACTTCCCCACCAGGGCGATGTTCACCGTCTTGTCCCGGGAGCGTATCCGCTCCACCAAGGCTGTCCACTCCCCCATGTCCGGGGCGGGGGTGTCCAGCCGCAGCTCCCGGCAGACGATGTCGGAAAAATGGTGCTTTTCCAGCATGAGGGGGGCCTCGTACAACACGGGGATGGTCAGGTTCTCAATAACGCAGTCGGGCCGCACGTTGCAGAACAGGGCGATCTTCGAGAAGATGCTGGGGTCGGTGATGGGCTCGTCGGTGCGCAGGACGATGATATCCGGCTTGATGCCCATGCTCTGCAGCTCCTTGACCGAGTGCTGGGTGGGCTTCGACTTGTGTTCCCCCGAGCTCTTCAGGTAGGGCACCAAGGTCACGTGGATGAACAGGGCGTTGCCCGGCCCCACCTCCTGGCCCACCTGGCGGATGGCCTCTAAAAAGGGCTGGCTCTCAATGTCCCCGGCGGTGCCGCCGATCTCGGTGATGACCACGTCCGCC
>CALWIE010000170.1 GCA_944380625.1 uncultured Clostridia bacterium | reverse complement strand
GGGTCTCCACAAAGGACTCGTTTTGGGGCATGCGCTTCACCGCGTCCTCATAGGCCCCCTGCTCGTACTTCAGGCAGCACATGAGCCGGCCGCAGGTGCCGGAGATCTTGGTGGGGTTGAGGGACAGGTTCTGGGTCTTGGCCATTTTGATGGACACGGGCAGGAACTCGTCCAGGAAGGAGGCGCAGCACAGGGGCCGGCCGCAGATGCCCAGCCCGCCCAGCATCTTGGCCTCGTCCCGCACGCCGATCTGCCGCAGCTCGATCCGGGCGTGGAACACCCCCGCCAGATCCTTCACCAGGGCCCGGAAATCCACCCGGCCCTCGCTGGTGAAGAAGAAGAGGATCTTGCTGCCGTCAAAGCTGTACTCCACCTCCACCAGCTTCATGTCCAGGCCGTGGGCGGCAATCTTGTCCTGGCAGATGGTGAAGGCGTGCTTCTCCTTCTCCCGGTTGCGCGCCACCGTGTCCAGATCCCGCTGGGTGGCGATGCGCACCAGGGGGCGCAGAGGCTGCACCACCGCCTCGTCCTCCACCATGGTGTTGCCCTGGGCGCAGGTGCCGAACTCCAGGCCCCGGGAGGTCTCGATAATAACCCCCTGGCCTGCGGCTACCTGCTGGCCGCAGGGGTTAAAGTAATACTGTTTTCCGCCGCTTTTAAAGCAGACGGCGATGATCTCGGTCATAATTTCCTCCGAATTTCATGTAGGGGCCGATGCCCACATCGGCCCGCGTTCACAGGGTGCGCCACCCGTATCCCTACCGCCCGCTGAGCCCCGCGGCCAGCCAGCCCAGCAGATGCCCGGCGCCCAGGTTCACGCCCAGGGCGCTTCGAAGCTGCCTGACCAGATCCCGGGCCTCCAGGAGCCGCCTGGGGGAGAGGGCGGACGCGGCCCGCTCTGCCAGGGCCCGCCGCCGGGGATCGGCTTCGCCCCCCGTTCCGCAGGCGGCGGCCAGGGCGTCCCGCAGCAGGAGGGACAGCTCGTCCAGCAGGGCGGCCAGGGCGTCCCTGTCCCACTTTTCGCCCTCCAGCCGGGCGCAGAGCTCCGTGAGGGCGGCCTCCCGTCGGCTGCACAGGGCCTCCAGCAGCGCCTCGGCGGCCAGGGTCTCCCGCCGGAGCGCGCCGGCGTTTCCCTCCAGCTCCAGCACCGCCCGGCCCAGCAGGCCCTCGCAGCGCGCCGCGGCGGCCCGCCGCTCCTCCGGCGTGCGCTGGGGATAGCGCTCCGCCAGCCAGGCCTCCGCCTCCGCCGGGCTCACCGGCAGCAGGGTCAGGATCTGGCAGCGGGAGCGGATGGTGGGCAGCAGGGCGGCGGTATTGTCGGTCAGCAGCAGGAAGGACGCGTAGGCGGGGCCCTCCTCCAGCAGCTTGAGCAGGGCGTTCTGGGCGCTGGCATTCATGGACTGGGCCTGACGGATGCAGTAGACCTTCCGCCCGGCCTCGTTGGGGCGCACATAGGCGTCGGCCCGCAGCTCCCGGATCTGGGCCACCACCAGCTCCCTGCCCTGGGGCTCCACGGTGACAATGTCCGGGTGAATGCCCGCCAGGGCCTTCCGGCAGTTGGGGCAGACGCCGCAGGGCGCCTCCCCGTCCCCGGAGCACACCAGGGCGGCGGAGAGCAGGCCCGCCAGGGTTTTCTTCCCAGACCCGGCGGGGCCGGACAGGATACAGGCGTGGGAGAGGCCCCGGTGGGCCCACTCCCCCTCCAGCTGCCGTTTCAGCGGGCCGTTGCCCGCCAGGGCGCGCAGGTTCACGGCCTATACCCGTTCAAACCGCTCAATGTCCACCACGAAGATGGTGGCGCCTCCCACCACCACCTCCACGGGCATGGAGGGGTAGTAGCCGTAGCTGGGCTCCGCAGTGGTGGGAATCATCTGCTTGCGGGAGTGGGAGTGCTCCTTGATGATGTCGATGACGGTCTGCACCTTCTCCTCGTCCACACCGATGAGGATGGTCACGTTCCCCGCCATCAGGAAGCCCCCGGTGGTGGCCAGCTTGGTGGAGGAGAAGCCCTTCTTGGTCAGGGCCTGAGTGACGGTGTTGGCGTCGTCATGGTTGATGATAGCAAGAACCAGTTTCATTCCAATTCCTCCTGACTGGGGCGTCCCTTCCGCCCACGTCACGAAACAATCAGCTCTGCCGGCGGCATACCCGGCATATGCTCCTTCCATTATACCCTATTTCCTTCAAATATGCGATAGTTTTTTTCTCAATCCGCTCCCCGGGAGCCGTCACCGGCACGCCGGGGGGGTAGGGGGCGATGGGGCCGGCGGCAACTTCCCCCTCCGCCTCCTCCAGGGGCAGGTCTTTTCCCGGGAAAAAGAGGGCCTGCCGGGGGGTGAGCACCCGCTCCGGCAGCTCCGGCGGGGGCGGGAAGGCGGGGCAGGGGCCCAGCCGGATCTGCCCCAGGGCCCGCCGCAGCCGGGAAAAGTCCTCCGCCGTGTCGGCGCAGGTGGGAATGAGCACCACGTGGCCCGGGTCGGCCATCTCAGGCCACACGTTCCGCCCCTCCAGCTCTGCCTGCGCCTCCAGCCCGTCGGGGGAGAGGAGGGTGAGCCGGGTAGGGTCCAGGGGGGCGTCCCCCTCCGTCAGGGCGGGGAAGTCCCGCCGCAGGGCGGCCACGGCGCGGACGGTCTCCCGGTAGGCGGCGGCCCCCTCCTCCTCCATGCGGGCCCGGCACAGGTCCAGGG
>CALWIE010000169.1 GCA_944380625.1 uncultured Clostridia bacterium | reverse complement strand
CCCTGGGCTCCAACTTCATCCCCTCGGCCAACCACGCCGGCGGCCTGCGCTACCACGGCATGAGCAGCGTCCTCTCCCAGCTGTACGCCGACGGCCTGATGGAGGCCCGGGCCGTGGAGCAGACCGCTGTGTTCCAGGCGGCGGAGCTCTTCGCCCGGGTGGAGGGCACCCTGCCTGCCCCCGAGAGCAGCCACGCCATCCGGGTGGCCATTGACGAGGCTCTCAAGTGCAAGGAGACCGGCGAGGAGAAGACCATCCTCTTCGGCCTGACCGGCACCGGCTATTTCGACATGACCGCCTATCAGAAGTTCAACGACGGCGTGATGAGCGATTACATCCCCACCGACGAGGAGCTGGAGGAAAGCTTTAAGCAGCTGCCCCAGGTGGACCTGTAAATCCCCCGCCGGTTCGTCCTCCTCTGCGGGCCTCTCCCCCGCGCCCCTTCCCACCGGCTTTCTAAAAAACAGCGAAACAGGCGCCCCCCGAAGGGGACGCCTGTTTTTTCTTCTGCACCGCCGGGCGGCAGCCTCAGCCGATCACCTCGTACACCAGGTTCTCCCACCGGAGCCGGGTGCCCACGTCGGTCCCCTCCGGCAGCAGGGCCATAGCGATCATCATGGGCTCGCCCCTGTCGTAGATGTCCGTCCGGCGCAGGTAGGCGTAATCGCCCTCGATGCTCTCCACCACGTATTCGTAAGGGCCCATTCTGTCTCACACCCCCTTCTCCCCTATCCTACCTGCTTTCCCGGGAAAAGGCAAGGGGATCTTGTCTTGACAGGGGAATTTTTTCTGTCATAATGAGAGTATCCTTCCCAAGAAAGGGGTCCCTTTATGAAACTTGTCAGCTTCCGCCCCCTGGCCTCCTCCCAGGCCCAGGTGACCGGCTACCTGCACACCCCCATCACCGAGATGGCCGTCCGCCGGGAGGCCTATCCCACCGTGGTCCTCTGCCCCGGGGGCGCCTACGCCATGTGCTCCCAGCGGGAAGCGGACCCGGTGGCCCTGCGGTTTTTCGCCCGGGGCTATCAGGTGTTCACCCTGCTGTACTCCACCGGGGCGGCCGCCCGGGACTTCCAGCCCCTGGCGGAGCTCTCCGAGACCTTCCGGCTCATCCGGGAGAGGGCCGGGGAGTACTGGGCGGACCCGGCCCGGGTGGCCGTCTGCGGGTTTTCCGCCGGAGGCCACCTGGCGGCCTCCCTGGGCACCCTGTGGGACCACCCGGAGTTCCTCCGCCGCCGGGGGGATTTCCAGGGGAAAAACCGTCCCGACGCCATGATCCTCTGCTACCCGGTGATCCTTGCGGACCAGTTTGCCCACGTGGAGTCCCTGCGCAACGTCAGCGGCTGCGAGCCAAGGGAACCGGGCTACGAATTTTTCTCCCTGGAGCGCCACGTAGGTCCCCACACGCCCCCTGCCTTCCTGTGGCACACCCTGGAGGACGCCAGCGTCCCGGTGGAAAACAGCCTGCAAATGCTCTCCGCCCTGGGCAGGGCAGGGGTCCCGGCGGAGGCCCACTTCCTCCCCCAGGGCAGCCACGGGCTCTCTGTGTGCACCCAGGAGTCCGGCACCCCCGATCCCTACAACGCCCGGTGGATGGACTGGTGCCTGGACTGGCTGGACAAAACCTTCGCATACCAGCTGTGACGGCAAACAGCAGAATCCACGCAAGAATGTGGGGCCCCGTGTCCAGAGGACACGGGGCCCTTCTCCTATGGGGGCCGCGGGCCTGTGCGCAATCTCCACAAGAACCCCCTTGCATTCGTTTTTTTCTGTAGTATAATGGGGGGCAAAGAGGGGCCCCGCGCCCCTGCGAGGAGGAGATTTTATGAGACGGAGAAAAGCGGCCTTGGCCCTGCTGCTGGCCGTGTGTCTGTGCCTTTCCTGCGCTGCCTGCCAAACGGGGCAGGACGACATCTACAGCAAGGCTCTGGCAAGCCAGCCGGAATCCTCCCTGCTGGAAGTCGCTTCCAGCAACCCCTTTGGGGAAATCGACTACGACGACCCCGACTACATTGGCCCGCCCGCCCCTGGGCCGGACGCCCAGCTGACCCCTGCGCCGGACGACAACCTGAGCGGAACGCTGGTCATCCAGTCGTTTCAGCAGGCTGTGCAGCAGCCGGAGCTCTATTGGCTGGCCCGGGAATTTATGGAACTTCACCCCGGTGTGACCATAAAGCTGGATTACGACTGGAAATACACGGAGAACTTGAGCTTAGAGGAGCGCGGCCGGCGCCAGGAGGACTTTTATACCCGGGTCCGCACGGAGATTGCCGCCGGGGAAGCGGACTACCTGCTCTACGGCGGGGCCGAATCGATGGATTACTACCGCCTGGGCAAAAACGGGGCCTTAGAGGACCTTTGGCCCTATTGGGAAAACGATCCAGACATTCGCGCGGAAGACTATTTTATGCCGGTGATAGAAGCCTTCCAAGTAGAGGGGAAACTGCCGGTAATTCCCTATTCTTTCCGGGTGCGGGGCGTTTCCCTGGATAAAAAACGGCTGGAAGCTGTGGGAGCCGATCTGGAAAGCCTGGTTACAGTCAACTCGGACCAGCTTCTCACCTGGTACGAACAGGCCCGGGAATCTGATGGGGACTTGCAGCTGTTTTTTACTGCGCCAGGCAAGGATGTGCTGTTCCAGGTGGAGAGAATTCGGTATATCGATTTTGAGACAAAAACCGCAAGCTTCGGCTCCCCGGAATTTGTCACCTTCCTGGAACGTTCCCAGAAGGTGATCAACGATGACCCGGACTTGGAACCTGTCAGCGAGTTGAGCCGGGGCTACGCCGTAATTTTCGACCAGTCCATTGCCTATCAAGAGACGGGGAAAGTGTCACCCTATATTCAAATGCCGGAAGAAATGAATTACTGGGAACATATGGCCACTCTGGGACGTCCCTCTCTGGCAGTGGAAGAAAACCTCCAGCTGGTGCAGCTTGCCAGCCGTCTGTATCCTTTGGAGCACATTGCCGGGCCCTACCCCTTGGTGAGCACAGATGGGCACTTGGGGCTCTCTGCGGGAACCGATAATTTCGCCATGCCCACTTCCCTGAAAAACAAGGAACTGGCTTGGGCATTCATCAAGTACTGTCTCAGCGAACGGGATGATTTGACTTTCGACCGGTATGGATACAACGGCTGCGCCTACTACTGCAACGGGATCCCTGTCAACCGGGCCATGTACCGCTTGATGGCAGAGGATATGCCCAATTATGTAAAAAGCGAGGGGACGGTGGGGTTCGCCCTCTACCAATTTGAAGAGGTGGATGGGCAAGCCATGGAGGGCTTGATGGACAACATCCTGGCCATGGCCCCGGTATCCCTGGGCACGTACAACCTGGATGTGGGCGACTACCTGGACGAGTTCTACGTAAACGGCCTGACCACCGCCGAAGAGTGCGCCGGTAAAATCCAGGGCCGGGCGGAGATCTGGCTCAACGAGTGAGGCAGGCCCTCACTTTCGTTCGGCCCACGGGCGCGGGAAAAACGCGGACCCCAAAACGCTAGGGCCCGCGGCCTGCCTGACGGAGCTATAAAACCAGATGGCAGCTGGAAACCCGGGCTGCAGGGGAAAAGAAAAGGCCGGGCCCTGAAACGCGCATTGCGTTTCAGGGCCCGGCTTGTGGTGGAGTACAGGACTTCAAATCCGAACCGAAAGCCGCAGAAACGTCCGCCAACGACACTGTTTGGGTTCCGTTTTTGTAATTGTAGGTGAAAACCAGCCGGTCGTCAAATACATAGATGCTGT
>CALWIE010000168.1 GCA_944380625.1 uncultured Clostridia bacterium | reverse complement strand
TTTTCTCTTGAGAATACCGGGCGGACACAAATAGTATCAATCCAGTATCAAGAGCAGTATGGACGGGCAAAAAAGCCTGTATTCATGCGGGTTTTCGCCGTTTCGAGCGTCATTCCCACTCGATTGTGCCGCTGGGCTTGGGGGTGAGGTCGTAGAGGACGCGGTTTACGCCCGGCACCTCCTGGGTGATGCGGTCCGTGATGTGTTTGAGCAACGGATAGGGGATCTCCTCCACGGTGGCGGTCATGGCGTCCTTGGTGTTGACAGCACGGATGATGACCGGGTAGGCGAAGGTGCGTTTGCCGTCTTTAACGCCCACGGATTTGAAGTCGGGCACGGCGGTGAAATACTGCCACACCTTGCCCTCCAGGCCGTTTTTCGCAAACTCCTCCCGGAGGATGGCGTCGGACTCCCGGACGCACTCCAGCCGGTCCCGGGTGATGGTCCCCAGGCAGCGGACGCCCAGGCCGGGGCCCGGGAAGGGCTGGCGGTAGACCATGTTGTCCGGCAGGCCCAAGGCCTTGCCCACCACCCGGACCTCGTCCTTATAGAGGAACTTCAGGGGCTCCACCAGCTCGAACTGAAGGTCCTCGGGCAGGCCGCCCACGTTGTGGTGGGCCTTGACGCCGTCGCTCTCCAGGATGTCGGGGTAGATGGTCCCCTGGGCCAGGAACTCGATCCCCTCCTGCTTGCGGGCCTCTTCCTCGAAGACACGGATGAACTCCGCGCCGATGATTTTCCGCTTTTTCTCCGGCTCGGCCACCCCGGCCAGCTTGTCCAGGAAGCGGTCCACCGCGTCCACATAGACCAGGTTGGCGTCCATCTGGTGGCGGAACACCTCCACCACCTGCTCGGGCTCCCCTTTGCGCAGAAGGCCGTGGTTCACGTGGACGCAGACCAGCTGCTTGCCGATGGCCTTGATGAGCAGCGCCGCCACCACGGAGGAGTCCACGCCGCCGGAGAGAGCCAGCAGCACCTTTTTATCCCCCACCTGTTTTTCAATGGCCTCCACCTGCTGGGCGATAAAGGCCTCGGCCAGCTCTGGGGTCGTGATCCTCTCCATGGTTTCGGGACGTTTGCAGCTATCCATTATTACATTCCTCCTAGGGTCATAAAATCCGTTGGGACTTCTCTCACAGCAGCTTTTTGCGCAGCTCCTCCCCGGCGGCCGGGTGCAGGCTGGCGGGCGGGAGGTCGAAAATGGTCTTGCAGCCGGTCTGGCCCCCCTGGTTCAGCCGGTACGCCGCCCGGGCGCAAGCCACCAGGACCCCGGCGGTGAACTCGGGGTTGGAATCCAGCTGCAGGCGGTACTCCACCACGTGCTTGTGCTGGCCCCCCTCCCCGGTGGACCCGGTGCGGAACACCATGCCCCCGTGGGGAATGCCCTTGTGGTTTTTATCCAGCTCTTCCTGGCTGATGAAGTGGACGGTGGTATCGTACTCGTCAAAGTAGTTGGGCATGGTCTTGATGGCCTGCTCGATGGCCTTCAAATCGGCGCCTTCCTCGGCCACCACGTAGCAGTCCCGGGTGTGCTTTTCCCGGGTGGTGAGGGTGGGCTGCTCCCCGCTGCGCACCCGCTCCAGGGCGGCTTCCACCGGGATGGTGTACTGCCGGGCGTCCGCCACGCCGGGAATGCGCCGGATGGCGTCGGAGTGGCCCTGGCTCACCCCCGGGCCCCAGAAGGTGTAGTCCGCGCCGTTGGGCAGGATCGCCTGGCCGTACAGCCGGTTCAGGGAGAACATGCCGGGGTCCCAGCCCGCGGAGATCACCGCGAGCTTCCCCCCGGCCTTGCTGGCCTGGTCCACCGCCGCGAAGTGCTCCGGGATCTTGGCGTGGGTGTCGAAGCTGTCCACCACGTTGAAGTCCCGGGCAAACTCCACCGTCTGCTCCGGCAGGTCGTTGGCGCTGCCGCCGCAGAGGATCATCACGTCAAACTGGTCTTTCATCTGGGAGGCCTGGTCCATGGCGTACACCGGGACGCCAGTACGCACCTGCAGGGAGGCGGGGTCCCGCCGGGTGAACACCCCCCGCAGCTCCATGTCCGGCGCCTGCTCCAGGGCGTACTCCGTGCCCCGGCCCAGGTTGCCGTAGCCCACAATGCCGATCTTGATCTTTTCCATATTGATCCCTCCTATAGCTTTGGTTGGTCCTATTCTTTCACGCCTTTTCAGGCGGGGAAAATCCCCTTGGGCCTGTCAGACCCACTCGATGGTGGCCGGAGGCTTTGAGGTGATGTCGTACACCACCCGGTTGACGCCCTCCACCTCGTTGATGATCCGGTTGGAACAGACGCCCAGCAGCTCGTAGGGCAGGTGGGCCCAGTCGGCGGTCATAAAGTCGGTGGTGGTCACGGCCCGCAGGGCCACGGTGACGCCGTAGGTGCGGCCGTCCCCCATGACGCCCACGCTGCGGTTTTCCGTGAGCACGGCGAAATACTGGTCCACCTGGCGGGCAAGGCCCCCTTTGGCCACCTCCTCCCGGAAGATGGCGTCCGCCTCCTGGAGGATCTGCACCCGCTCCCTGGTGACCTCCCCCATGATGCGCACCGCAAGGCCGGGCCCCGGGAAGGGCTGGCGCCACACCAGCTCCTCGGGGATGCCCAGCTCGATCCCCACCCGGCGGACCTCGTCCTTAAACAGGTCCCGCAGGGGCTCTACCAGGCCCTCGAAGCCGATGTCCTCCGGCAGGCCCCCCACGTTGTGGTGGCTTTTGATGACGGCGGCCTCGCCGGTGCCGCTCTCCACCACGTCGGGATAGATGGTGCCCTGGCAGAGGAAGTCCATCTTCCCCAGCTTTTCGCTTTCCGCCTCGAAGACCCGGACAAATTCCTCGCCGATGATCTTCCGCTTGCGCTCCGGATCCTCCACCCCTTGGAGCTTTGTGAGGAACCGCTCCCCAGCGTTTACCCGGATGATGTTCATATCGAACTCTTTTTTGAAGACACGCTCCACCATGTCGCCCTCGTCCTTGCGCAGAAGGCCGTGGTCCACAAAGATGCAGGTCAGATTCTTGCCAATGGCCCGGTGCACCAGCATGGCCGCCACCGAGGAGTCCACCCCGCCGGAGAGGCCGCAGAGGACCTTTTTGTCCCCCACCTGTTCCCGGATGGCCGCGATGGCCTCCTGGGCAAAGGACTTCATCTCCCAGTCCCCGGCGCAGCCGCAGATGTTGTACAGGAAGTTGTGGAACATCTGCCGGCCCTGCTGGGTGTGCTCCACCTCTGGATGGAACTGGACGGCGTAGAGCTTTTTCTCCCGGTTTTCCATGGCGGCCACAGGGCAGTGGGCGCTGTGGGCGCAGGAGGAGAAGCCCTCGGGGCGCTTCGCGATGTAGTCGTTGTGGCTCATCCAGCAGACGCTCTCCCCCACCCCCTGGAACAGAGGGCTGGCCCCATCGAACTGGGTGACGGTCTTGCCGAACTCCGGCACCTCGCTGGAGGCGACGGTCCCTCCCAGCAGGTGGGCCATGGCCTGGGCGCCGTAGCAGATGCCCAGCACGGGCACCCCCAGGGAGAACACCTCCTGGGAGCACAGGGGGGCGTCTTCGGCGTAGACGCTGTTGGGCCCTCCGGTGAAGAGGATGCCCTTGCAGCCCCGGAGCTCTTCGGGGTTTGTCTTATAGCTTTTAATCTCGCAATAGACCCCCAGGTCCCGGACCCGGCGGGCGATGAGCTGGGCGTACTGGCCGCCGAAATCCAGTACCACCACGCGCTCGTGAGCGGTATGTGCCATGTGTATCCCGTCCCTTTTTTCAAGTCTTTCTTTCGTCTCAATGGAAGTTATTTTAGCATATCCTGGCCGTTTCCGCAAGAAAAAAGCGAAAGCCCGGCGAACCGGGCCTTGCAAAAGAGAGATTATTCCACCGTGACAGACTTGGCCAGATTCCGGGGTTTGTCGATGTCGCAGCCCTTCATGCTGGCCACGTAGTAGGCAAACAGCTGCAGGGGAAGGATGGAGAGGCTGGGCAGCA
>CALWIE010000167.1 GCA_944380625.1 uncultured Clostridia bacterium | reverse complement strand
TCAGCTGGTTAGAGCGCCTGCTTCACACGTAGGAGGTCACAGGTTCGAGTCCTGTTGTCCCCACCATATTTGTCCGTCGCCTTAAGGCCGCCTGGTTGGGCGGCCTTTTTGGCGCGCAGATCGCTGTTTTTGGATCCAGGGAGATTCAAGGGCCCCGGCGGAGGCGAAAGCCTCAGCGGGGCTTTCTTTTTTGGGAGGGAAACGGCGCGAGCCGGGTTCCCTTGGCCGCCGGGCGCCTTTCGGTTTCGGCGGGGGTTCTGGCGGGGTCCTTCCTTTTGGGCGGGTTCAGGTCCGGCCGCCCTTCGGGGACTTTAGGGCCCCGGCCAGGGTGGGGGTGGCGGCCTTCCCCGAGCCGGAGGGTCCCACAACGGCGCAGCGCTTACCCGGCTGCACCCTTTCCCCCGGAGGACATAGGATAGAGGGGGAAGGCTTTCCCCGGAGGGGGGTGAACACAGTGGCGCGGCTTCCCGCGAAAGGGATCGACATTTCCGAGTTCAACGGGGACGTGGACCTGGAGGCCATCAAGGGGCAGATCGATTTTGTCATCATCCGCTGCGGCTACGGGGGCGACTACCCCGGCCAGGACGACGCCCAGTTTGAGAACAATGTGAGAAAGTGCCAGGCGGCGGGCATCCCCTGGGGGACGTATCTGTACTCCTACGCCAAGGACACAGCCATGGCCCAAAGCGAGGCCCAGCACACCCTGCGGCTTTTGGGAGGGCGGGTCCCGGCCTACGGGGTCTGGTACGACGTGGAGGACAGCTCCCTGCCCCAGGGGGAGGCCCTTGTGGACAACGTGGCGGCCTACTGCGAGGCCGTGGAAAAGGCGGGGCTCTACGTGGGGGTATACGCCTCTTTGTACTGGATGCAGAACCGCCTGGACAGCCCCCGGCTGGACCCCTACGACAAGTGGGTGGCCCAGTGGAATGCCACCCTGGACTACAAGAAGCCCTACGGCATGTGGCAGTACACCAACCAGCTGAAGCTGGGGGGCAGGACCTTCGACGGGGACAGGGCCTACAAGGACTATCCCGCCCTGACAGGGGCAAAGGAGGCGCAGGACATGACCCAGGAAGAGGTGGCCCGGCTGGCCCGGGAAGAGGCCCAAAAGGTCTTTTTGGAAAACGAGAGGAAGTATAAGACCATGGCCCAGGTGCCGGCCTGGGCCCGGCCCGACGTGGAGCAGGTGTACCGGGAGCTGGGGCTCAAGGGCACCGGAGGCTCCGGCGAGGGGCTGGAGGTAAACGCCGGGGACCTGTATGTGCGGGTCCTCACCGTGATCGCCAGGCTCTTGGACAAGCTGGAAGAAAAATCCCCGCCCGCTTGAGGGGAGGGCAGACCCAGGGCCCGCCGGGGCAGCCTCCGGCGGGCCCTGGCCCTGTCCTGGGAAAATCCCCGGCTTCCCTTGTTTCTTCCCCCGTTCTGTAGTACAATGAAGACCGATCCAAACGGAAGCCGGAAAGGATGATTGGGAATGAAAACCGAAACTGTCAGCCGGGAGATCTGCCGGCTGCTGCACTACGGCAGGCAGCGGGGCCTGCTGGGGCAGGAGGACGCCGCCTACGCCGCCAACCGGATGCTGGCCCTGCTGGGCCTGGGGGAGTTTGCCCCCCAGCCCGTGGAGGAGGAGCTCCACACCCCGGCGGAGCCCCTGGGGGCCCTGTGCCAATACGCGGCGGAAAAGGGCCTGATCGACCCGGACACCCAGGACGCCCGGGACCAGTTCGACACCGAGCTGATGAACTGCCTGATGCCCCGGCCCTCCGAGGTGGTGAAGAAATTCTATGACCTGTACAGGGAGGACAAACAGGCCGCCACCGGCTACTACTACGGCCTCTCCCGGGCCTCCCACTACATCCGGGTGGACCGGGTGGAGAAGGACAGGATGTGGACCGCCCCCACCCCCTATGGGGACCTGGTCATCACCATCAACCTCTCCAAGCCTGAAAAGGACCCCAAGGCCATTGCCGCCGCCAAAAACGCCCCCCAGTCTGGCTACCCCAAGTGCGCCCTCTGCCGGGAAAACGAGGGCTTTTTGGGCAGCCCCAACCAGGCGGCCCGGGGCAACCACCGGCTGATCCCCCTGAAGCTGGGGGGTGAGGACTGGTTTTTGCAGTACTCCCCCTATGTGTACTACAACGAGCACTGCATCATCCTCTCCGGGGAGCACCGGCCCATGAAGGTCAGCCGCCAGTCCATTTCCCGGCTGCTGGAGTTTGTGGCCTTTCTGCCCCACTACTTTGTGGGCTCCAACGCGGATTTGCCCATTGTGGGGGGGTCCATCCTCTCCCACGACCACTTCCAGGGGGGGAATTACGAGTTCCCCATGGCCAAGGCCCCTGTGCGGGAGCCGGTCTCCTTCCCCGGCTTTGCGGACGTGGAGGCGGGCATTGTCCACTGGCCCATGAGCGTTTTGCGCCTGCGGGGAGGGGACCCGGAGCGCCTGGCGGACCTGGCGGACCAGATTTTGACCAAGTGGCGGGGCTACTCCGACGAGGAGGCGGGGATTCTGGCCTTTACCGGGGACACCCCCCACAACACCATCACCCCCATCGCCCGGCGGCGGGGGGAAGACTACGAGCTAGACCTGGTGCTGCGCAACAACCGCACCACCGAAGAGCATCCCTTGGGGCTGTTCCACCCCCACGGGGAGTACCACCACATCAAGAAGGAGAACATCGGCCTCATCGAGGTGATGGGACTGGCCATCCTGCCCCCCCGGCTCCTCTCGGAGACGGAGCTTTTGGAAAAGGCCCTCAAGGAGCCCGAAAGGGCGGAGGAGATCCTCTCCCGGCCGGAGATGGAGAAGCACCGTCCCTGGTTTGAGGAGCTCCTGGCCCAGGGCGCCGGGGAGGGGGACACCCAGCGGAAGATTCAGGAGAGCATCGGCCAGATCTTCGGGAAGATCCTGGGTAACGCCGGGGTCTATAAGGATACGGAAGAGGGCCGGGAGGCCTTCCGCCGGTTCTGCCGCAGCCTGTGAGGGTGTTCCATCCCCTGCCCTGGAGGGAGCGGCTGTGGCGGGTCCTCTGCCCGGGGCGGTGCCTGCTGTGCCACCGGGCGGTGGCTCCCCAGCGGCTGTTTTGCAAAAGGTGCGGGGCCGCCCTGCCGGAGAAGCCCCTCTCCCGGGAGATCCTCCTGGCCGCCGGCAAGCCCCTGGGGGAGGACGGCCGGCTGTGGGTGCTGGCCCCCTTCCCCTACCGGGAGGGGCTGGGGGAGACCCTGCGGCGGCTGAAGTTTCATCAGGAGACCAGCCTGGCCCTGCCCCTGGGCTGGGTGATGGCCGAGACCGCCGGGGCCTTTTGCCGTTCCTTCGACGGGGTCGCCTGGGTGCCCATGTCCCCGGACAAGCTCCGGCGGCGGGGCTACAACCAGAGCCAGCTGCTGGCCCAGTCCGTGGCCCGGGAGCTGGGGGTGCCCTGTTGGGAGCTTTTGGACCAGGTGCGCGAGACAAAGACCCAGCACGAGCTCACCCGGCCCCAGCGGGCGGACAACGTGCGGGACGCCTATCGGGGCCGGGAGGGGGCCCGGGGCAAGGAGCTTTTGCTGGTGGACGACATCGTCACCACCGGGGCCACCCTGCGCGCCTGCGCCCTGGCCCTGTACGGGGCGGGGGCCAAACAGGTCTGGGGCCTGTGCGCCGCCGGCGTGCAGGATTGGGAAGAGGACGGGGACGGGCCCCTTTGAGGCCGCCGGCCCCGCCAGGAAGAGAGGAGGAGGGCAAGTGCTGCACCGTTTTTCCAGAGAGGAACTGCTCATTGGGCCCCAGGGGCTGGAAAAGCTCCAAAGGGCCCGGGTGGCGGTGTTCGGGATCGGCGGCGTGGGGGGCTATGTGGTGGAGGCCCTGGCCCGCAGCGGCGTAGGGGCCCTGGACCTGTTCGACGGGGACCGGGTGAGCCTGACAAACATCAACCGGCAGATCATCGCCCTGGAGAGCACCGTGGGACGGCCCAAGGTGGAGGTGGCCCGGGAGCGGGTGCTCCAGATCAACCCGGACTGCCAGGTGACGGCAAGGGAGCTGTTTTTCACCCCGGAAAACGGGGGGGAGGTGGACTTCTCCCTGTACAGCTACGTGGCCGACGCCATCGATACGGTCAGCTCCAAAATCGAGCTGATCCTGCGCTGCCGCCAGGCGGGGGTGCCGGTGATCAGCTCCATGGGGGCGGGAAACAAGCTGGACCCCACGGCCTTTCGGGTGGACAAGCTGGAAAACACCAGCGTGTGCCCCCTGGCCCGGGTCATGCGCCGGGAGCTGAAAAAGCGGGGGGTTTCCGGGGTGAAGGCGGTGTACTCCACCGAGGAGGCCAGAAAGCCCCTGCCCGCCGGGGAGGGAGACCAAAAGGGCGCCGCCGGCCGTCCCACCCCGGGGAGCATGGCCTTTGTGCCCAGCGTGGCGGGGCTGATTTTGGCCGGGGAGATTGTCCGGGACCTGCTGGGCCTGTGAACGCCTAAAAAAAGGAGGGACCTGCATGGAGCCAGCGGTATTCCGGGCGGGGCCGTTTAACCTGCCCCTGACCCGCACCTACGTGATGGGGATTTTAAACGTGACCCCCGACTCCTTCTCCGACGGGGGCCGCTATCGGGACCCGGCCGCCGCTGTGGCCCGGGCGATGGAGATGGCCCGGGAGGGGGCGGACGTGATCGACATTGGGGGGCAGTCCACCCGGCCCGGGTTTGACCCGGTCCCCCCCGAGGAGGAGTGGGAGCGCATCCGGGAGGTGCTGCCTGCCGTGGTGAAGGGGACGGGCCTGCCCGTCTCCGTGGACACCTTCTACCCCCAGGTGGCCTGGCGGGCCTTGGAGGCCGGGGCCTGCATTCTCAACGACGTTTCCGGCTTCGGGAAGGAGATGCTCCAGGTGGCGGCCGGCTCGGGGTGCGGGTGCGTGGTCATGGAGCCCGGCGGGGGAGAGGGGCCTGTGCTCTCCCGGGTGAGGGGCTTTTTCCTCCGCCGGCTGGAGGAGGCCCAGGGGCTGGGCATCGCCCGGGAGCGGCTGTGCTTTGACCCGGGCATCGGCTTTGGAAAGACTTTGGAAGAAAACCTTCTGCTTCTGGCCCGGGCGGGCCAGGTGAAGGTGGAGGGCTGCGCCCTGCTGATAGCCGCCTCCCGGAAGCGGGTGACCGGCGCCGTCTGCGGGGACCCGCCCTTCGGGGAGCGCCTGCCCGCCACCCTGGCGGCCCACACCGGGGCGGTGCTGGGGGGCGCGGACCTGGTGCGGGTCCACGACGTGAAGGAGGCCGTCCAGGCGGCCCGGATGGCGGACGCCCTGAAGCAGCGGGCCGGGGCCTGAGGAAAGAGATGGGCGGGGCAGCCCCCCGCCGGAAAGGAGTGCCTTATGGATACCATACACATCAAGGGCCTGCGGCTGTTTGCCTACCACGGGGTGGGGCCGGAGGAGAAGCGGGACGGGCAGAGCTTTGTGCTGGACCTGCGGCTGGAGGCGGACCTCTCCCGGGCCCGCCGGTCCGACGGGCTTGCGGACACGGTCAACTACGCCGCCGTCTGCCAGACGGTGCGGGAGGCCTTTACAGGGGAGAGCTTCGACCTGATCGAGCGGGCGGCCCAGGAGGTGTGCGACCGGGTCTTGGAGGACTATCCCCCGGTGGAGAAGGTCACTGTGCTGCTGAAAAAGCCCGAGGCGCCCATCGACGAGGACTTTGACTACATGGCGGTGGAGATCACCCAGCGCCGGGAGGAGGCATGACCATGCAGGTGGTTTTGGGATTGGGCACCAACTTGGGCGACCGGGAGGGAAACCTGGCCCGGGCCCTGGACGCCCTGGAGGGTTTGGAGGGCACCCAGATCTTGAAGCTCTCCAATGTGTACGAGACGGACCCCTTCGACGTGCTGAGCCCCCAGGACAGGTATTTGAACGCCTGCGTCCTGCTGGAGACAGAGCAGAGGCCCCAGAGGTTTTTGGAGCGCTGCCTGGAGATTGAGAAGGCCCTGGGGCGGGTGCGGGTGGAGTACCACGGGGCCCGCACCATGGATATCGACGTGCTGCTGTGGGAGGGCTTTTCCTCCCAGACCCCGGAGCTGACGGTGCCCCATCCCCACATCCGGGAGCGGGCCTTCGTCATGGTGCCCCTGTCGGACCTGTTCCCTTTGCACCAGGCCTTTGGGTACGATTTCCACGAGGCCTACGAGGCGGTGGACAAGTCCGGCGTGACCCTGTACAAGTGAGGGGGTTCCTGTGGAAAACGTGTTGGTGGTGGGCAGCCCCGGCAGCGGGAAGAGCACCTTTTCCCGGGCTTTGGCCCAAGAGGCGGGCCTGCCCCTGATCTACCTGGACCAGCTCTTTTGGAACGGGGACAAGACCACGGTCTCCCAGGAGGAGTTCGACCGGCGGCTGGGGGAGGCCATGGAGGGCTCTCCCAGCTGGATTATGGACGGCAATTACAGCCGCACCCTGGCCCGGCGCTTGGAGCGGTGCGACCGGGTATTCTTTTTGGACTACCCGGCGGACCTGTGCCTGGAGAGCGTCCGGGCCCGTCGGGGGAAGGCGCGGCCGGACATCCCCTGGGTGGAGACGGAAGAGGATCCGGAATTTATGGAGTACATCCGGGAGTTCCCCCAAAAGCAGCGGCCCAGGCTTTTGGCCCTGGGAAAGGCGTTCCCCCAAAAGCGGTGGACCGTGTTCCGGAAAAGGTCCCAGGCGGCGGCCTACCTGCGGGGGTTCCGGGAGGGCCGGAAGGGGATTTGAAGGGGGAATTGGGCGAGGGGCCCGGTTCCTCCCTCTTTTTTTGGGGTTTTTTAGAGAAAAAGCCGAAAAGAAGTTCGCCTCCCGTCCCTTCCTTGCAATTCCCGGTGAGAGGTGTATAATAGCAGACTGGAAAAGCTTCCACAAAATTCGAAAACAGGAGGGATGGGCATGGAAGGCGGATATGGATTTCTCCTTGATTTAGCCTTGATTTTGCTCTCGACAAAGCTGCTGGGGCTTCTCACCCAGCGCTTCCAGCTGCCCCAGGTGGTGGGCGCGCTGCTGGCCGGCCTGATTCTGGGCCCGGCGGTTCTCAACGTCATTGCGGAGACGGAGTTCATCAAAGAGACCGCGGAGATCGGCGTCATTGTGATGATGTTCTGCGCCGGTATGGAAACCGACGTGCAGGAGCTGAAAAACAGCGGCAAAGCGGCGTTTATCATCGCCCTGATCGGCGTGCTGGTGCCCATTGGGGGCGGCTTTGCCCTGACCTATTTCTTCAACCAGCCCGGCGTCATCGAATCGGACGCCACCACCCCTGTGTTCCTGCAAAACATGTTCATCGGCGTTATCCTCACCGCCACCTCGGTGAGCATTTCCGTGGAGACCCTGAAGGAGCTGGGCAAGCTGAAAACCCGC
>CALWIE010000166.1 GCA_944380625.1 uncultured Clostridia bacterium | reverse complement strand
GGCAGGCGATGGAGATGGCCGAGCCCAGCATCCGGAACTCGAACTTGTTGCCTGTGAAGGCGAAGGGGGAGGTGCGGTTCCGGTCGGTGGTGTCCATGGAGAGGTCCGGCAGCACATGGACGCCGGTCTGGAGCTTCTTCTCCTCCACGCCGGTGTAGGGCTCATCCTTCTCGATGGCCGAGAGGATCCCCTCCAGCTCCTCCCCCAGGAACATGGACACAATGGCGGGGGGCGCCTCGTTGGCCCCCAGGCGGTGGTCGTTGCCGGCGGAAGCCACGGAGATCCGCAGCAGGTCCTGGTACTCGTCCACCCCTTTGATGACGGCGGCCAAAAACAGCAGGAACTGGGTGTTTTTCGCCGGCTCCTTGCCGGGGTCCAAGAGGTTCTTACCCGTGTCGGTGGAGACGGACCAGTTGTTGTGCTTGCCGCTGCCGTTGACCCCCTCGAAGGGCTTTTCGTGGAGCAGGCACACCAGGCCGTGCTTTGCCGCCACGTTCTTCATGGTTTCCATGGTCAGCTGGTTGTGGTCGGTGGCGGTGTTGGTGGTGGTGAAGATGGGGGCCAGCTCGTGCTGGGCGGGGGCCACTTCGTTGTGCTTTGTCTTGGCCAGGATCCCCAGTTTCCACAGCTCCTGGTCCAAGTCCTTCATAAAGGCGGCCACCCGGGGCTTGACGACCCCGTAGTAGTGGTCGTCCAGCTCCTGGCCCTTGGGGGCCCGGGCCCCTAGCAGGGTGCGGCCGGTAAAGCGCAGGTCGGGGCGGCGGTCGTAGAGCTTTTTGTCAACGAGGAAGTACTCCTGCTCGGGCCCCACGGTGGTGATGACCCGCTTGGTCTTCTGGTCCCCGAACAGCCGCAGGATCCGCAGGGCCTGGACGTTTAGGTCCTCCATGGACCGGAGCAAGGGCGTCTTTTTGTCCAGCACCTCCCCGCTGTAGGAGCAGAAGGCTGTGGGAATGTAGAGGGAGTCCCCCTTTATAAAGGCGTAGCTGGTGGGGTCCCAGGCGGTGTAGCCCCGGGCCTCGAAGGTGGCCCGAAGGCCCCCCGAGGGGAAGGAGGAGGCGTCGGGCTCCCCTTTAATCAGCTCTTTGCCGGAAAACTGCATGATGACCCGCCCGTCCGAAGTGGGGGAGATAAAGCTGTCGTGCTTTTCGGCGGTGACGCCGTTTAGGGGCTGGAACCAGTGGGTGTAGTGGGTGGCGCCCATCTCCACGGCCCAGTCCTTCATGGCGCTGGCCACGGCGTTTGCCACGTTCAGGTCCAGGTCGTTGCCCTCGTCGATGGTTTTGCGCAGGGATTTGTACACGTCCTTGGGCAGACGCTCCTGCATCACGTCGTCGTTGAACACCAGGCTGCCGAACAGCTCGGGGACGCTTTTGCGGGTTTCCGGACAAGTTCCCATAAATACCACTCTTTCCATAACAGATTGCAGGGTTTTCCCCGGGGCGCCCCCGGGGAAGGGCCTTTAAGAGGAAAGGCACTGAGAGGTTCCCCTTCAGTGCCTTCTATTACTCTGTCTGCTATTCTATCCCAAGCGGGCGGGTTTGTCAACGGGTTTTTACCCCATCGGCGCCTTTCTCCAGGGTGAACAGAACCGCGCCGGGCCGGTTTGTGGTTTTTTATGGAAAATCCCGGCAGCTGCCGGAAGGCGGAGAAATTTCCCCCCTGAGAAAAAACCGTCCCAATGGGGGAGATGTTTGTGGAAATGGGAGAAATGAAAATTCCTCTTGCTTGTTTTACCTCAATCGGGTATGATATACTATTGAGTAAAAGCGGGACCGAAAGCCCCGGGACGGCGCCTGAAGCCAGGTAAAAGCCCCGGAGCGCATGGGAAGGCTATCTAGGGAAAGAAAGGGTTGAGCGTATGGGGAAAACGGCATACCTGGTGCTGGAAAACGGGAAGGTATTTCGCGGCGAGCGCTTTGGGGCCCAGGGCGAGATGACCGCCGAGGTGGTGTTCACCACCGGCATGACCGGCTATCTGGAAACTTTGACCGACCGCAGCTATTGGGGGCAGATGGTGGTGCAGACCTTCCCCCTTATTGGCAATTACGGCGTTATTCCCGCCGACTTTGAAAGCGACGCCATCGGGCCCTGTGCCTATATTGTAAAACAGTGGGGCCAAGCTCCCTCCAACTTCCGTTCCGAGGGCAGCCTTGACACCTTTTTTAAAGAGCGGGGGGTTATCGGCCTCTCCGGCATCGACACCCGCACCCTGACGAAGATCATCCGGGAAAAAGGCGTGATGAACGGCAGGATCACCGACGACCCGGAAAGGGTGGATTTTGAAAAGCTGCGGGCCTACCGGGTCACCGGGGCGGTGAAGGCCTCCTCCACCAAGGAGCCCTACGTGGTGCGCCCGGAGGGGGACGTGAAAAAGAAGATCGCCCTGCTGGACTTCGGCTTAAAGCGCAACATCTACCGGGAGCTGGTAAACCGTGGGGCGGAAGTCACCGTGTGCCCCTGCACCACCACCGCCCGGGACATCCAGGCCCTGGGCGTGGATGGGATCATGCTCAGCAACGGCCCCGGGGACCCGGCGGAGAACGTGGAAATTATTGAAAACCTTCGGGAGATCTGCAAGCTGCGAATCCCCCTGTTCGGCATCTGCCTGGGGCACCAGCTGCTGGCCCTGGCCCACGGTTTCCGGACGGAAAAACTCAAGTACGGCCACCGGGGGGCCAACCAGCCCGTGAAGAACCTGGAGACCGGGCGGGTCTAC
>CALWIE010000165.1 GCA_944380625.1 uncultured Clostridia bacterium | reverse complement strand
TGTTCTTGCGCTGAGAGCCTGTTTGCAACACGAGGGAAGAAGGAGACTCAAGGCGTGCTAAACTGGGATTGTAACATTGTTTGGACCATTGTGAACCTTCTCATTTTGTTCCTGCTGCTCAAGCGGTTCCTCTTTAAGCCCATCACCCAGATGATGGAGAGCCGGGCGGCGGAAATCGAAAACAATTTGAAAGACGCCGAGGAGCAAAAGCAAAAGGCCCAGGACTTGAACGCCCAGTACGAGGAACAGCTCGCAGGCGCCAGGGAAGAGGCGGCCCAGATCCTCTCGGAGGCCAAGGCCCAGGGCCAGCGGGAGTACAGCAGCATCCTGAAGACCGCCCAGCAGGAGGCCCAAAGGGAGCAGGAGCGCTCCCGGGCCCAGCTGGAGCAAGAGCGGGAGGACATGCTGCGGGGCGTGCAGGAAAACGTCACCGAGCTGGTGCTGCTGGCTGCCTCTAAGCTCTCTCAGAAGGAGCTGGACCAGGAGTCGGACCGCAAGCTGGTGGACTCCTTCCTTTCGGAAACGGGTGACAAGCCATGAGGCCCCTGGAGACCCGCTATGCCCTGGCCCTGTTGGAGCTGACCCAGGATGAGGCAGGCCTTGAGGCCGGGGCCTCCCTGGTGATGGGGGACCCTGCCCTGTGGGCGGCCCTGCAAAACCCCTGCGTCTCCCAAAAGGAGAAGGATCGGGTGCTGTGCCGGCTGCTTTCCGGCAGGGTGGGAAAAGAGCTTTTGGGCTTTTTCCGCCTGCTCTCCCGGCGGGAGAGGCTGCCCCTGCTGCCGGCTGTCCAGCGGGAGTATCACCGGCTGAAGCTGGAAAAAGAGGGGGGCGCCGTGGCGGAGTTCCGCTGCGCCCGCAAGCCTGCCCCTGAGGATTTGGAACGCCTGGGCGATGCCTTACAGAAGCGCCGGGGCTATGCTAAAATTGAATTTCACGTGGTGCTGGACCCCTCCCTGCTTGGTGGGTTTGTAATCCGCCTGGGGGGCGTCACCTACGACAAGAGCGTCAAGGCCATGCTCCAGGGCCTGGGCCGCTCGCTGAAAGGGAGGGAATGAGCTTTGAACGGCAAACCGGAAGAAATCGTCGCGATACTGAAAGAAGAGATCTCCCGCTATGAGGAGAAAACTCAGGTCAGTGAAACCGGCTCCGTCGTTCAGGTCGGAGACGGCATTGCCACCGTATACGGCTTGGAGAACGTCATGTACGGCGAGCTTTTGGAATTTGAAAACGGGGTAAAGGCTTTGGCCATGAACCTGGAGACCGGCAGCGTGGGCTGCGCCCTGCTGGGCCCGGAAGAGGGCATTGAAGAGGGTTCCCTGGTGCGCCGCACCGGCCGCCGGGCCGACGTGCCCGCCGGGGAGGAGCTGCTGGGCCGGGTGCTCCACGCCCTGGGGGAACCCATCGACGGCAAGGGCCCCCTGCACACCACCGAGACCCGCCCCAGCGAGCGGGAGGCCTCGGGGGTGGCCACCCGGGAGCCGGTCACCGTGCCCTTGCAGACCGGCATCCTGGCGGTGGACGCCATGGTGCCCATTGGCCGGGGCCAGCGGGAGCTGATCATCGGCGACCGCCAGACCGGCAAGACCTCCATCGCAGTGGACACCATCTTGAACCAGAAGGGCCAAGATGTGATCTGCATCTATGTGGCCATTGGCCAGAAGAACTCCACTGTGGCCAAGATCTACAACAGCCTGGAAAAGGCTGGGGCCATGAAGTACAGCATCCTTTTGAGCGCCTCTGCCAGCGAGCCCGCCCCGGTGCAGTATATCGCCCCCTATTCCGGGGTGGCCATTGCCGAGTACTTTATGAGCAAGGGACGGGACGTGCTCATCGTCTACGACGACCTCTCCAAGCACGCGGTGGCTTACCGGACCCTGTCCCTGCTGCTGCGCCGGTCCCCCGGCCGGGAGGCTTATCCCGGGGACGTGTTCTACCTCCACTCCCGGCTGCTGGAACGGGCTTGTCGCATGGCCCCGGAGTACGGCGGGGGCTCCATTACCGCCTTGCCCATCATTGAGACCCAGGCCGGGGACGTGTCCGCCTATATCCCCACCAACGTCATCTCCATCACCGACGGCCAGCTGTACCTGGAGTCGAGCCTGTTTTTGTCCGGCGTGCGCCCCGCCGTGAACGTGGGCCTCTCCGTCTCCCGCGTGGGGGGCGCCGCCCAGACCAAGGCGATCAAGAAGATCGCCGGTTCCCTGCGCATCGCTTTGGCCCAGTTCCGGGAGCTGGAGGTGTTCACCCAGTTCAGCTCTGACCTGGACGCGGCCACCAAGGAGGCCCTGGACCACGGCAACCGCCTGATGGAGATCTTAAAGCAGCCCCTGTATCACCCCATGAGCGTCTCCCGCCAGGTGGTGGTCCTCTTTGCCGCAACCCAGAAGCTCCTCTCCGACGTGCCCGTGGAGCGGGCCCGGGAGGTGGCCTGGGGCCTGGCGGACTACATGGACGAAACCCGCCCGGACGTGATGGGGGCCATCGACAGCACCGGGGAGCTCTCCCCCGAGGGGGAACAGGCCATCCGGGAGTGCTGCGAGACCTATAAAAAGCAGGTGAGCTCCACATGGCAGGCATAACGGAAATCCGGGGCAGGATGCGCAGCATCCAGCAGACTTTAAAGATCACCAACGCCATGTACCTGATCTCCTCGGCCAAGGTGAAAAAGGCCCGCAAGCAGCTTTCGGACGTGGAGCCCTACTTTGACCGGCTGGCCCGGACCATCCTGGATATTTTCCGCCACTCCCCAGATTTGCAGCACCGGTTCATCGAGGGCCGCAACAAGTCCTGGAAGGAGCGGAAGACGGGTTTTGTGGTGGTCACCGGTGACAAGGGCCTGGCGGGCGCCTATAACCACAACGTGTTGAAGCTGGCGGAGGACTTTTTAAGCCGCAAGGAGTCCCCCACCCTGTTCCTCATCGGGCAGATGGGCCGGCGCTACTTTGAGAAGAAGAACATCCCCGTTGACGGGGAGTTTATGTACACCGCCCAGGACCCCACCATGGACCGGGCCCGGGAGATCACCGACACCCTTGTGGGCCTGTATGAGGACGGGCGCCTGGACGAGATCTACCTGGTGTTTACCCGCACCTATTCCCCGGTGCGCATGGAGCCGGAGATCATAAAGCTTTTGCCCCTGGACCGGGCCATGCTCAGCGCCCGGCGGGGCCTTTCCGAGGCCGATCAGTACCGGGACGTGGTGCGCTACGAGCCCTCCCCCGAAGCGGTGCTGGACGTTTTGGTGCCCGGTGTCATCAAGGGGTATTTGTTCAGCGCCCTGGTGGAGTCCTTCTGCAGCGAGCAGAACGCCCGTATGACGGCCATGGACTCCGCCTCGGACAGCGCCAGGGACATGCTCAAGTCCCTGTCCCTGGAGTTCAACCGGGCCCGGCAGGGCGCCATCACCCAGGAGATCACCGAGATCGCCGGGGGCGCGGCGGGGCTGACGCAGCTGTAAGGCGGCGTCTTGTTACAGACCATAGAGAAAGGGGTCCCTTTCATGGAAGAAAAGCAAGGCAAGATCCTGCAGGTCCTGGGGCCTGTGGTGGACGTGCAATTTGAGGGCGGGAAGCTGCCCAAAATATACGACGCCCTCACCGTGGAGAACGGCGGGGAGACCCAGGTGCTGGAAGTGCTCCGGCACCTGGGGGATCAGACGGTGCGGTGCATCACCCTGGCCACCAGCGAGGGCCTCACCCGGGGCATGGCGGTCAAAGCGCCGGGCGGGCCCATTCAGGTGCCGGTGGGCAAGGGCACCCTGGGCCGGATGTTCAACATCCTGGGAGAGCCCATCGACGGCAAGGGCCCGGCCCCCTGCCAGGAGCGCTGGCCCATCCACCGGAAGGCCCCGGGCTTTGCGGAGCAGAGCGCCAGCGTGGAGATTTTGGAGACGGGCATCAAGGTCATCGACCTGCTGGCCCCCTACGCCAAGGGCGGCAAGATCGGCCTGTTCGGCGGCGCCGGCGTGGGTAAGACCGTGCTCATCCAGGAGCTCATCCGCAACATCGCCACCGAGCACGGGGGCTACTCCATCTTCACCGGGGTGGGGGAGCGCACCCGGGAGGGCAACGACCTGTGGCGGGAGATGACCGAGTCCGGCGTCATCGAGAAGACGGCCCTGATCTTCGGCCAGATGAACGAGCCCCCCGGGGCCCGTATGCGGGTGGCCCTGACCGGCCTGACCATGGCGGAGTACTTCCGGGACAGGGAGAAGCAGAACGTGCTGCTCTTCATCGACAACATCTTCCGCTATGTC
>CALWIE010000164.1 GCA_944380625.1 uncultured Clostridia bacterium | reverse complement strand
CGAGGTTACCGTCCACCGCAGGGAGAAGGAGGATTCCCAGCCCACAGAGAGCACGGACGCCCGCCTCCTGTCCCTGACCCCCTCGGCGGGCACGTTAAGCCCCGCCTTCTCACCAGACTGCTTGAGCTACACCATCACCGTCCCCTACGAGGTTGCGGAAATGTCTTTCACCGCCCAGGCGGCGGAAGGGGCTCGCTTCTGGGTCAACCGGAAGAACCTGGGCGCGGGCGGCAGCGACACCCTCTTTAAAATCACCGTCACCGCAGCGGACGAGGAGACCAAGCTTGTCTACGAAGTCACCGTCCACCGCAGGGAGAAGGAGGACTCCCACCCCACAGCGAGCACCGACGCCCGGCTTCTGTCCCTGACCCCCTCGGCGGGCACGTTGAGCCCTGCTTTCTCACCGGATTGTCTCAGCTACACTATCACTGTTCCTTATGAGGTTACCGAGATGTCTTTCACCGCCCAGGCGGCGGAAGGGGCCCGTTTCTGGGTCAACCGGAAGAACCTGGGCGCGGGTGGCAGCGACACCCTTTTCAAAATCACCGTCACCGCTGCGGACGAGGAGACCAAGCTTGTCTACGAGGTCACCGTCCACCGCAGGGAGAAGGATAGCGGCAGCGTGGGTGGGGCCACTACGGACGGGCCTGCCGGCTCAGATCCCGGAGGGACAGCCCCTGGCGAGTCGAGCCCTGAGGAGGGTTTGGGATCTTCCGGGGAGGACATGGAGACCGCGCCGCCCGCCTCCGGTGGGGAGGAGCTCTCTCCTGTCCCTGGGGAAGAAGGGGCCGTTTCCGGTGGGTCGGGGACGGACTTGTCAGCAGGGTGGGCGGAGGTCCCCGTCCTGGAGCAGGGCCAGACTTCCCTTCTGCCCGGGCTGTTGATCCTTTTCGGCTTCGTGGTGTTCGGCTTCCTCTCGGGGCCCTTGTCCAAATGGCTGGCCCAGCGCTTTCCGGAAGGCGACCCGGACTACAAACCCAAGCACCCTGCGCCCTAGCCTGCTGGGGTTCACAGAAAAATGGGGCTGCCGCAATACGCGGCAGCCCTTTTGCTCTCGTTTACAGGGTATTGGGTTTTGATTTTTGCAGCCGCCGCTGCACCCGCACGTCCCGGCCCAAAAACTCCAGTTTGCCGTAGTACCCGGTGATCCGGGAGGCAAACCGCTCGCTGTAGCGGTCCTCCAGCTCCTTCAGGCTGAGGTTGGTGCTGATGATGGTGGGTTTTCCCGCCAGCATTCGGGTGTTGACCACACTGTACAAGGCGGCGTTTACATAGGCGGAGGGGAATTCCGTGCCCAGGTCGTCCAATATCAGCAGGTCGCAGTCGGTGAGCTGGGCGTCGGTGGTGCCGTCCTCTGGAAGATCCCGGTCGAAGCGCTCCTTTTCCAGGGCCACAGCGAAGCTCTGGGCGGAACCGTAGACTACCCCAAACCCTTTTTCAATGGCCTTCCCGGCAATGGCCAAGGAGAGGTGGGTCTTTCCCAGGCCGGTGCCCCCCTTAAAGAGGAGGCTGGGGGAGTCCGCCCGGAAATTTTCCCCGTACCGTTTGCAGGCGCGAAACACCTTTTCCATCTGGGCAAAGGCCCGCTGGTCCTCCTTGTAATAGTCCAGGGAGAAGTTTTCAAAGGTGCAGTTGGCCAGGGGAACGCTCATGCTTAGCTTCTCAAAGGCCAGGGAGCGCAGCAGGTTCTTCAGGCAGGCGCACATGCGGCCGTCTATAAAGCCGGTGTCCCTGCAGCGGGGGCACTGGTAGCGAGGGGAGATGTCCTCCTCCCGCAGGTGATGGCTCTCCAAAAGCCGGGCGTACTCCTCTTTCAGGGCAAGGCCCCGGTCCCGCAGCTTGGAGAGCTCCTGGCGGACGTTCCCCCCCGCCAAGACCGCTTTGCCCGCGCCGGCGGCGTTTGTAGCCATCTCTTCCCGGATCTCCCGGGCCCGGGGGCAGGCTTCAAAAAAGGCGTCCCGTCGCTCCCAGGCGGTTTCCTCCGCCTGGCGCCGGCGGCGTTCCAGCTCCAACTGGGCCGCCTGGTAAATCTTAACTCCGTATCCCATGGCTCACAGCTCCTCCGGCAAGTCAAAAAAGCTGATTTTCTCCAGCTCTTCAATGTCGTAGCTCTTGTTTTTCTCCCGCTCTTCCTTGCGGTGGTTTTCCAGCTCTTCCAGCTCCCGCAGGTTGCGCACCCCTTGGGCGTGCCACCCCTCCAGGATCTTGTTGATGTAGCTGATGTTGAACTTCCCTATGTTGTCCGCGCAGCGCTCATAAGCGGCGGTGAGCATCTCCGAGGTGAACTTCCACTGGTACACCCAGCGGTAGGCGGCCTCCTCCTCCCGCTTGGTGGGGGAGCGCCGGGGCAGCCCGGCGGCGGATTCCACCTTGCCCCAGGCAAGCCTTTTTTCGCTGAGCTCCTGCAATTTCCGCTCTGCCGCCTCCAGGGTGAAAATACCGCTCTCCGCCCAGTCCCTAGCCACCGAGTCAATGTAGGAGGTGCCGGTTTTGCCCACCTCCTTGGCGTAGTGGAGAAGCATCACAGCCACCTCCACAGGCAGCCCGTAGTCGTCGCAGATGGTCAAAAGGGTGGCGCTCATGGCGGGGGAGAGGGTCTTGCCAAAGGTGGCCTCCGCCTCCTGCATCAAAAAGCGGATCTCCTCCGACTCGCCCATCCGGGCCGCCAGGTGGGTCATGTCCGGTTTGGGCATCCGCCGTTTGGGGAGAAGGGGCTCCTGGGCGCCGGTGCCAGGGAGGGGGGGCGGCGTCTCCTGGGCAGCCGCAGGAGAGGCGGGCCGCCGCTCCCCGGCGGCGAGCAAGCCGGCCTGCTTCCAGTACTCCAGGGCGTCCAGGGCTGTGTCCGGGCTCATCCCCAAGGCGTCCGCCAGCTGCTGGGGCGTCACCTGTTTCCCGCTGTGGCGCAGCAGCCAGAGGATCGCCTGTAGCTGCTCCTTTCCGGCCAGCTTCAAGTGCCGGTCCACCAAAGCGCAGGGGACCGCGAACACGCTGTTCCAAAGCCCCAGATCCAATCCGTATTCCATGCGTTCCCATCCCTTGCAGTCAATCTCCCGCTCCAAAGCGGTGTGGACTATTATAGCACAAATTCCCGTGAGAAAAAAGTAGCTCTTTTTAGAAGGGGGGATGAGGCTCCTTTCCCAGGGTCTCCCGGAAAAGTCTATTGACAAACCGGGCGGCTCTCTGCTATAATGAGCAGGCTGACCGGCCCAGGCCCGGCCTCAAAATGTGCTGGCATAGCTCAGTCGGTAGAGCAGCTG
>CALWIE010000163.1 GCA_944380625.1 uncultured Clostridia bacterium | reverse complement strand
CCTACGGCGCGCTGGCCGGTTTAAGCCTCTTTATGCTGGAGGTGGGCATCCTGGGAATTCTCCTGTAACCCAACGCAAAAAGCCGCCCCTTTGGGGGACGACTACTCGTTTTGGACACCTTTCCTTTTCCTCAGGCTGCACCAGATGGCAGGCCACAAAGTGGCCGGGAGTGATCTCCTGCAGCGGGGGATTGGACTCTCTGCACTGGTCGCAGACCTTGGGGCAGCGGCCGGCAAAGTTGCAGCCCTTGGGGGTGTTGATGGGGCTGGGCACGTCGCCGGAGATGATGATCCGCTTTTTCTGGGCCTCCTCCGCCGGGTCCGGGATGGGCACCGCGGACAGCAGGGCCTTGGAGTAGGGGTGCAGGGTGTTTTTGTACAGCTCGTCAGAGCTGGCCAGCTCCACCAGGTTGCCCAGGTACATGACGGCAATCCGGTCGGAGATGTACTTGACGATGTTCAGGTCGTGGGCGATGAACAGGTAGGTCAGGCCCAAACGTTCCTGGAGGTCCGACAGCAGGTTGATCACCTGGGACTGGATGGACACGTCCAGGGCGGAGATGGGCTCGTCGCAGACGATGAACTCCGGCTCGATGGCCAGGGCCCGGGCAATGCCGATGCGCTGGCGCTGGCCGCCGGAAAACTCGTGGGGGAAACGGTTGGCGTGCTCCCGGTTGAGGCCCACCATCTCCAGCAGCTCATACACCCGCTCCTTGCGGCGCTTTTCGTCGTACATATTGTGGATGGCCATGCCCTCCTCGATGATGGAGGAGACGGTCATGCGGGGGTCCAGGGAGGCGTAGGGGTCCTGGAAGATGATCTGGGCCACCTTGGCGTAGTTGAAGCGGTCCTTGGCGTGCTTTAAATTCACGGGCTTGCCCTTGTAGGAAAGCTTGCCGGAGGTGGCAGGGTAAATGCCCATGGCCACCCGGCCCAGGGTGGACTTGCCGCAGCCGGACTCCCCCACCAGGCCCATGGTCTCTCCTTTGTGGATGTCAAAGGAGACGTGGTCCACGGCCTTCAGGGTGCCGCCGGACACCTTAAAGTACTTGCAGATGTCCTCCAGGGAGAGGAGCACCTCGTTTGTTTTAATCGACATCTTTCTCTCCCCTTTCTTCCGCGCTGGGACAGTCGGGATGGAGCAGCCAGCAAGAGGCCACGTGGCCCTCGCCCACTGTGAACTCCGGAGGCTGCTCCTCCTGGCAGATCTTCATGCAGTGGGTGCAGCGGGCGGCAAAGGCGCAGCCCTTGGGGGGCGCCAGCAGGTCCGGCGGGGTGCCGGCAATGGACACCAGCCGCTCCTTCTTGTCGGATTCCACCGTGGGCAGGCTCTTTAAAAGGGCCTGGGTGTAGGGGTGGGAGTTGCGGTAGAACACGTCCTCCACGGTGCCGGTCTCCACAATTTTGCCGGCGTACATCACCGCCACCCGGTCGGCCATGCCGGCCACCACGCCCAGGTCGTGGGTGATGAGGATAATGGCGGTGTCGGTGTCGTTTTTGATCTCCGCCAGCAAGTCCATAATCTGGGCCTGGATGGTCACGTCCAGGGCGGTGGTGGGCTCGTCGGCGATGAGCACCTTGGGGTTGCAGGACAGGGCCATGGCGATCATGGCCCGCTGGCGCATGCCGCCGGAGAATTCGTGGGGATACTGGCGGGCCCGCTCCTCCGCGTTGGGGATGTTCACCATCTTCAGGTACTTGATGGCCTCGGCCCGGGCCTCCTTGGCGGAGAGCTTCCGGTGGTGGCGGATGGCCTCCATAATCTGCCGGCCCACGGTCTTGGTGGGGTTTAGGCAGGTCATGGGGTCCTGGAAGATCATGGAGACTTCCTTGCCCCGCAGCTGCTGCATCTCTTTTTCAGAGGCCTTTACAATATCGTGCTCGCCCAGGCGCACCTCGCCCTGGGGGATGCGGGCGGGAGGCATGGGGTTGAGCTTCATAATGGTCTGGGCGGAGACGCTCTTGCCGCAGCCGGACTCGCCCACAATGGCCAGCACCTCCCCCTCGTGGAGGTTGAAGGTGACGCCCCGCACGGCCTTCACTTCGCCGGCGTAGGTGTCAAAGGACACGTGCAGGTCCTTTACATCGAGAACAACTTTTTTCATATCCTTTGCCATGGTGGTCACCTCCTCAAGCGCGGGTCAAAGGCGTCCCGCAGGCCGTCGCCCAACAGGTTGAAAGAGAGCATGGTCAAGCTGATGGCGATGGCGGGGATCAAAAGCTGGTGGGGATACAGCTGGAACACAGCCGCCCCCTCCTGGGCCAGCATGCCCCAAGAGGGCTGGGGCACCGGCACGCCCATGCCGATGTAAGAGAGGAACGCCTCGGTAAAGATGGCGCTGGGCACCGCCAGGGTCACGTTGATGATGATGACGGAGAGGGTGTTGGGCAGCAGGTGCCGGCCGATGATCCGGGAGGCGCTGGCGCCCATGGCCTCGGCGGCCACCACAAACTCCTGGTTCTTCAAAGCCAGGCACTGGCCCCGCACCAGGCGGGCCATGCCCGTCCAGCCCACCGTGGCGTAGGCGATGACCATGGTGAAGATCCCGGGAGGGAGCACCATCATCAAAAGCACCACCACAATCAGGTAGGGGATGCCGTTTACAATCTCCACAATACGCATCATGATGTTGTCCACGGTGCCCCCGAAATAGCCGGAGATGCCCCCGTAGATCATGCCGATAATCAGGTTGACGGCCACCGCCGCGAAGGCGATCATCAAGGAGACCCGGCCGCCCTCAAAGGTGCGCACCAAAAGGTCCCGGCCCAGCTTGTCCGTGCCGAACACATGCACCGCGTTCTGGCCCTCGTAGCGCTCGTCCTGGCAGGAGCTGAAAAAGCCCAGATTGCTCTCGCCCATGTGCTGCTCCCGGCTCTCAAAGGGGGTGATAAAGGGCACCAAAATACAGGAGAGGATAATCAGCGCAATGATGCACAGGCACACCATGGCCACAGGGTTCCGCTTCAGCCGGCCCATGGCGTCCTGCCAATAGGTCACGCTGGGGCGGGCCATGCCCTCTCGCTTTTCCGGGTCGGCGCCCACCCAGGCAAACCGGCTCTTGTCAATTTTCTCCATGGCTTTATCCCTCCTCCAGCTTGACTCTCGGGTCGATGAGGCCATACACCAGGTCCACCACCAGGTTGGCCACAATCAGGAAGGCCCCGTAGAAAATGGTGGTGCCGGAAATCAAGGTGTAGTCCCGGTTCTGGATGCTCTGCACAAAGTAGCGCCCCATGCCCGGAATGGAGAAGATGTTCTCCACCACGAAGCCGCCGGTGAGCACGCCGGCAGTGATGGGCCCCAGCACGGTGACCACCGGCATAATGGAGTTGCGCAAAGCGTGCTTCCAAATGATGGCCGGCCGGGAGAGCCCCTTGGCCTTGGCGGTCTTGATGTAGTCCTGGCCCAGCACGTCCAGCATGGAGGTCCGGGTCAGGCGGGAGATCTGCGCCAGGGAGCCGAAGCCCAGGGCGAACACCGGCAGGATCTTCGAGTTCCACTCGTCCCAGCCGGTGGTGGCGAACACCGGGTCCCCCAGGGCCATGGTCAGCTTCATGCCCAGGAAGTACTGCAAGATAGAGGCCACAATAAAGCTGGGCACCGAAACGCCCACCAGGGCCACAAACATGCAGATGGTGTCCGCGGGGCTGCCCCGCTTGATCGCCGCCAGGGTGCCCAGCAGGACGCCCATCACAAAGGCGAAAATCACGGCGCGCACGCCCACGTCAAAGGATACCACAAAGCTCTCGGCGATGATGGTGGTGATGTCCCGGTGGTTTTGCAGGGAGACGCCCAGGTCGCCGTGGAGGCAGTTCCCCAAATAGATGAAGTACTGCATCCACAGGGGCTTGTCCAGGCCGTACTTGGCATAGAGGGCCTCCATGGTCACTTCGGGCAGGTTTTTCTCCCCGATAAAGGGATCGCCCGGCAGAAGCTGCTGCATGAAGAAGGTCAGCGAAACCAGCACAAACAGCGTCACCACACCGTAGGCAATGCGTTTGAGAAAATACTTCGCCAAAGCCATGCTGCAAGTTCCTCCTTTCCGATTTTCATTATCCTCTCTCTTTTCCGCGGAAAACCCGGGCCCCTTTGGGACGCCGGTGGGAAAGGCGCCCCTTTCCCCATTCCCCAGGGGGCCAAGCCCCCAGAAACACCGCGAAGCGAGGACACCAAAGCGCCCTCGCCTGCAAACGCGGTAAAGACTGTTTTCTTGTTTATGGATTACTCAGCAATCTGGGCATACCAGAAGTTGGTCTGGTTGGCGGTGATGATCTGGCCGCCCACGATCTTCTCCGTGTCGTAGGAGTAGTTCTGGCACTCCCAGTAGGTCAGCAGGATGGGGCACTGGTCAGCCAGGATGTCCTCGCACTGGTACAGCAGCTCCTGACGGGCGTCCACATCGGCCTCGGCGGTGGCCTGGTCGATCAGGGTGTCATACTCGTCGCTGCCCCAGGCGGTCTGGTTGTTGCCGCCGCCGGTGACCCACATGTCCAGGAAGGTCATGGGATCGTTGTAGTCGGGAGACCAGCCGGCCAGGCTCATGCAGTAGTCGCCGGAGTTCCGGTTGGCGGAAACCTGCTTGGTCTGCATGGGGTTGATGGTGATGTTCTCCAGGCCCAGGTTCACGCGCCACTGCTCCTGCAGGAAGGCGGCGTAGCTCTGCGCCTGGGCGCTGTCGCCGCAGTCGATGGACAGGGTGATGTCCGCGGCGGTGCAGCCCAGCTCAGACAGGGCGGCCTCCAGGTACTCCTTGGCCTTGTCCACATCGCCGGCGGCGGGCCACAGCTCGCTGCCGTGCTGCTCCAGATAGGCCTCCTGGAAGGTGGGGCCCTCAGCGCCGGCCGCGCCGTAGATGGCGGGGGGCACAAAGCTGGTGGCGGGCCGGTTGTCGTTCTGGAACACGGTGTCCACCAGGGCCTGCTTGTCATAGGCCAGGGCCAGGGCACGGCGCAGGTTCACATTGGAGAGGTACTCGTTGGCGGTGTTGCACATCACGTAGAAGGTGGAACGGGCGGGCTTTACGCCAACCTCAAAGCCGGCGTTCTCCACCTGCTGCACGGTCTCGCCGGTGTCCAGCTCGTTGAAGTCGATCTCCTTGGAGAGGTAGGAGTTCAACGCGGCCTGGTCGTCGGTGATGATCTTGTAGGTGATCTTATCGGGGCCGACTTCGGCGGCGTTCCAGTAGTCGGGGTTCTTCTCGAAGACGATCTCGCTGTTGTGGTTCCACTCGGTCAGCTTGTACATGCCGTTGGTGCAGAAGTACTCGGGATCGGTGGCGTACAGGTCGGCGCCCACTTCCTCATAGAAGTTCTTGTTGATGGGGGCCAGGGTGTAGAACGCGAACAGGTCCGCAGCGTAGGGCAGGGGATTGTCCAGGGTGACCTCCAAGGTGTACTCATCGATCACCTTGACGCCCACTTCGCTCCACTCCACTTCGCCGCCCAGATAGGCCTCGGCGTTGTGGATGAAGAACAGCATGTAGGCGTAGCTGGAGGCGACCTCGGGGTTCAGGGCCTGCTGCCAGGCGAACTCAAAGTCGGTGGCCAGAACGGGGTCCCCGTTGGACCACACGGCGTCCTCCCGCAGGTGGAAGGTGTACACCAGCTTGTCGTCGGAGATGTCCACGGTCTCGGCGGCGGCAGGCTGGGGGGTGTCGGTCTCGTCGTCACGGTAGAGGCACTCCACCATGGCGGAGATGGGAGTAAAGTCGTAAGCGTAGGTGGCCAGCAGCGTGTTCAAGCTGGTGGGCTCCATGGTGGAGCGCAGGTTCAGCTCGCCGCCGGTGGCGCTGGTATCGTCGCCGGTGTCGTCGCCGGCAGTGCTGGTGGTAGAGGACCCGCTGGCGGTGCTGCCGGTATCGCTGTCGCCGCAGGCGGCGAAGGTGGTGCACAGCAGGGCCAGGGCCAAAACCAAGGCCAGGATCTTTCTGAGCTTCATGCTAATTCCCCCTGGTTTTCAGAGTAAAAATTTTATGAGCCGCCTGGCCGCCGCCCTGGCGACCTGTGGCTCACAATGTAGTAATGATACACCATCTTGAAGCGTTTTGCAATTGGCAATGAAGAAAAATTCATATTCTCTCAGATCCCCTTTTTATGCAAAACCACTATTAAAATGGAGATTTTCCAAGAATTTGCCCGATTTATTTCAGCTTTGTAACCTTTTTGGCAAGGGAATTTCCCTTTTTTCTCCCTTCTTCCCGTGCGATTTTCACAAATCCGCCCTTCAAGGACAATCGTCTATCCCCCTCGCATTTTGCAATTTTCCCTTTTTTCTTTTGCGAAACTGCCTCCCCCGGGCCCCTCCCCGGGAAAAACCCCTGGAAATTCTGGTAAACCCAGCCGTTTTGTGGTAAGATAGGGGTGAAACTCCGGCGGGGAAGGAGTGCGTTCCCTTTGAAACTGCTGAAAAAACACGCGGACTGGTTCCTCACCCACATCGAGCGGGACCGGCTGGACTCCTCCGCGGCCCACGGGGCCTTTTTCCTCCTCATCTCCTTTTTGCCCTTTGTGGCCTTCCTGCTGACCCTGATGCAGAAGATCCACTTCTCCGACGGGGTCACCTTGATCGAGGCGGCCCTGCAGGTCTTCCCGGAGCCGGTGTCCCGCTATCTGGAGACCCTCCTGCCCAGCCCCCTGGAGTCCGCCGGGGCGCTGCCCGTCTCCCTGATCGCCGCTTTGTGGTCCTCCTCCATGGGGACCCTGGCCGTCATCAAGGGCCTGAACCAGGTGTTCCAGGTCAAGGAGACCCGGGGCTACCTGCACCTGCGGGCGGTGGCCGTGGCCTATGTGGTCATCTTCGCCGTGGTGCTCATCGCGGCGGCGGGCCTTTTGGTGTTCGGCTGCACCCTCTACCGCCTCCTGCTGGAGCGCTCCCCCTCCTTTTTGGCCACCATCCTGATGAACTTTAAATCCCTGGCGGGGTTTATCCTGCTGTTTTTGTTCTTCACCCTGCTCTACAGCGGGGTGCCCCGGCGGCGGGCCCGGTTCCTGCACAACGTGGCGGGGGCCGCCTTCAGCGCCGCAGGGTGGGTGCTGTTCTCCTACTTCTTCTCCCTGTTTGTGGAGAACTTCTCCAACTTCTCCATCTACGGCAGCCTGGCCACCCTGGTGATCTTGATGTTCTGGCTGTTCTTCTGCATGTACATCATGTTCCTGGGGGCGGAGGTGAGCATGTGGCTGGAGCACAGCGGCATCGCCATGGACCTGAAAAACCTGGCCAAAAAACGGCGCAAGCGCCGCCGGCGGGAACTTTCCCGCCGGGAGACCAAATCCACATCGAAAAAGGAGTGACCTCTGTGGCCTCTTTCCGCGCCGACACCCAAGAGTTGAAAACCATGCTGGACGCCTGGGGGGAAGACCTGTTCGCCCTGTGCTACCTGGAGACCGGGGGCGCCCTGCGGGCCATGGCCCTGGCGGCCGACGTCCTGTGCGACCTATCTGCCGGGCGGAAGCTCTGGGCCCTGGCCCAGCAGGGCCGGGAGGGCTTTTTGCGCTGCGCCTTTTTAAACTGCACCGACCACTCCCTGCGCCGGCCCAAGCGGGTCAAGCGCAAAAAGGGAGAGCCCGCCCCGGAGCCCCGCTTCACCTTCCCCTTCACCCTCACCGAGCCCCTGCGGAACATCCTCAAGCTGCGCCTGCCCCACAAGGCCGCCCTGTTCTGCCGGGACCGGCTGGGGCTCTCCTCCCAGGAGGGGGCCCGGCTCATGGGGATGTCCCCCGCCCGGTGGGAGCGCCTCTGCACGGGGGCCGAGAAAAAGGCCAAGGTGACCGCGGCCCAGTCCCGGGCGGCCCTCTCCTCCCTGGCCCCGGGGGAGGGGGTCCTCCCCCAGGTGTGGGAGGACTTCCTCAGCCAGCAGGGCCAGCGGGGCTTTTCCGCCCGGCAGCGGTTCCGCCGGGCCCACCGGGTCATGGACGCCCTGGTGCCCCTGCTGGCAGCGGGGGTGGTGGCCCTGTGCGCCGCGGCCTACGTGGGCGTGGACAGGGGCTGGTTCGGCGCCGGCCCCGCGCCGGTGCAGGGCACGGCCCAGGAGAGTTCCACCCCCTCCAATACCATCGCCATAGGGGACGTGTCCGTCTACGTGCCCGAGGAGGGGGGCTTCGCGGAGTACATCGTCCACAACACCCCCTACCGCCCCGAGGACATCCTGCGGCAGATGGTGTACCTGGGCGGCGCGCCCCAGGGAACCACCCTGCTCTCCGCCAATCTGGACAGCGGCGGCACGGAATCCAGCGATGGCAGCACCGTTACATACACCCTGGGGGACACCCTTTCCC
>CALWIE010000162.1 GCA_944380625.1 uncultured Clostridia bacterium | reverse complement strand
CGCATCATCCTCAACGGCCTGGGCAAGGACGCCGCTTACATCATCTCCCGTATCAATGGCTTCACCTACGTGAAGACCGACTACGACTTCTTCACCGGCGAGCTGAAGGTCCTGGAGGAGAAGCCCTTCTCCGACGGCGAGCGCGCCGCTGTCAAGTGCTACGGCGCCAACGACGTCCTGGAGGGCGTGGCCATCATGAAGGCCGAGGGCGTGGACGTGTCCATCACCGGCAACTCCACCAACCCCACCCGCTTCCAGCACCTGGTGGCCGGCACCTATAAGAAGTGGGCCAACGAGAACGGCAAGAAGTACTTCTCCGTGGCCTCCGGCGGCGGCACCGGCCGCACCCTGCATCCCGACAACATGGCTGCCGGCCCCGCCTCTTACGGCCTGACCGACTCCATGGGCCGCATGCACGGCGACGCCCAGTTCGCCGGCTCCTCCTCCGTGCCCGCCCACGTGGAAATGATGGGCCTCATGGGCATGGGCAACAACCCCATGGTGGGCGCCACTGTGGCCTGCGCCGTGGCTGTCTACGAGGGCACCAAGTAAAAAATCCTTTGGTTTCATAAGGGAAAGCGGCTCCTTGGGGGCCGCTTTTCTGCGTTTTGAGGCCTTCCGGGCGATTGACATTCCCCGGGCCAGCTGGTATCCTAAAGGGAAGAGAAGACAGGAGGGCGTTTTATGGAACGGGAGACCAGCTGCTGCTTTACGGGCCACCGGCGCATCCCTCTCCAGGACGGGCTGTGGCTCCGCCGGATGCTCCGGGAGGAGATTGCCCGCCTGGCCCAGGAGGGGGTCGTCAGCTTTTTGGCAGGGGGAGCCCTGGGGTTCGACACCATGGCGGCCCAGGAGGTGCTCCGGGTGCGGGCAGAGGGCTTCCCGGAGCTGGAGTTTGTGCTGGTCCTGCCCTGCCTGGGCCAGGAGGCCCAGTGGAGCCAGCGTGACGCGGCGGTGTACCGGGGGCTTTTGCGCCAGGCGGACCTGGTCATCTACACCGGCACCCAGCGGCAGCGGGGGTGCATGCACCGCCGGAACCGTTTCCTGGTAGATCACAGCGCTTACTGCGTGGCCTACCAGGTGAGGGACCGGGGCGGGACGGCCTACACCGTCCAGTACGCCCGCAGGAGGGGGTTGGAGATCTGCAACCTGGCGGAAAAGCTTTGAAAAAACCGGCGGAAAGCCCCGGGGCGGAAAGGGGAAAAAACCCTCTGCCCCGGGGCTGTTTTTTGGGTTTACGCTGCTAAAGAAGCAGAGCGTTTGCAGCCTTTTCCCCCTTTGGATGCAGAAAAAGAGGTGTTTTTCAGGGAAAAACGGCTGGGGAGAGCCTAAAAATGAATTTTGGCGATCTCAAAAAATATTTTGTAAAAAACCGCCAAAGATGTTGAAAATCTCGCAACTTTATGATAGAATAATCTTGCAAGGAGAGAGGAGCCAGGGACCTTGGTCCGTGGAAACTGTCTCCCACACGAGAACAAATTTTACCATTCCTGTTTTTGCGAAAGGAAGTTGCAGTATGTTTACCTTTGAGCAGCCTGTCACCGTCAGAGATTACGAGAGCGCCATGTTCCAGAAGCGTTCCAGCCGGGTGGTGTACCAGAACGGCATCCAGCCGGTGGCCTTTGTAGAGCAGGATGTGCGGGACTACCAGCGTCCCCAGCCCCTGCTGAACTCCTTCTTCAGTTTTCATAGGCGCAAGGGCTGATTTTTCTCCCTCCTCCAGCCCTTGGAGATTCTCCTTTGGCAGGCGCTTGCCCCCGCGGGCAGGCGCCTGCGTCTTTTTTTCGGGCCTAGCCGGCCTTTTCCAGGTCCCGCCGCAGCCGGTGGATAATCCGCTTTTCCAGCCGGGAGATGTAGGACTGGGAGATGCCCAGGCGGTCGGCCACCTCCTTTTGGGTGTGCTCCCGGGAGGAGCCCAGCCCAAAGCGCAGCACCATGATCTTCCGCTCCCGGGGGGCCAGGCGGTCCACGGCGCTGCGGAGCAAGGACCTCTCCGCCTCCTGCTCAATGTCCCGGTTGACCGTGTCCGGGTCGCTGCCCAGAAGGTCGGAGAGGAGCAGCTCGTTGCCGTCCCAATCCACGTTCAACGGGTCGTCAATGGAGACCTCGTGGCGCAGCTGGGCGCTTTTCCGCAGGTACATGAGGATCTCGTTTTCGATGCACCGGGAGGCGTAGGTGGCCAGCTTGATGCCCCGGTCCACCTGGAAGGTGTTCACCGCCTTGATGAGGCCGATGGAGCCGATGGAGATCAGGTCCTCCACGCCGGCGCCGGGGGTTTCAAACTTTTTGGCGATGTACACCACCAGCCGCAGGTTGTGGGTGATCAGGGGCTCCCGGGCCCCCGGGACCCCCTGGCGGATGTTCTCCAGCACCTGGGCCTCCTCCTCCTTCGAGAGGGGCGGGGGCAGTGTCTCAGGCCCGTGGATGTAGTGGCACTGGCGGCCGCCGGAGGCAAAGAGCCTTCGCAGCCAGGAGAGGAAATGGGGCAGACGCATGGGGGAAACCTCCTTTGGGGTAAATTGGGGGGCTAGAGGGGGAACTGGTCCGGGTTGTAGAGGGCCTGGAAGTCTTTCCCGGGGAACTCCCGGTCCCACAGGGCGACGTAGCAGGGCAGAGGGGTCCCTTCCGGAAAGCGGCAGACCCTCTCCGGCCGGAAGGCGGGCAGCACCCCCTGGCCCCCCACGCTCTCAAAGGGCACCAGGCGCAGGGCGGGGCCCGGTGGGGCCCGCCCCTCCAGAAGGCCCTCCAGCCCCGGGAGGGAGAGGCCCTCCAGGGCCCGGGCCTGGCAGACGATCACCGGCAGGCCGGAAAAAGGCTCCCGCAGGGTGCTGCCTGTGTCGGCCCGGGCCCAGAGGACCGCCCGCCTGCCCCCCTGTTCCACCAGGATGCGGCAGGCCCGGCCCGCCAGGTCCTCCCGGGGAAGGAACTTTTGAAAGGCCCAGAACACCCCGTAGGCGGCCAGGGTGAAAAAGAACAGCAGCCCAGGGGAGAGGTCCAGGTACACCGCGTGGCCCACCAGGGCCATGTTTCCCGGGGCGGCCCACCGGATGAGGAACAAAAAGAGCCCTCCCAGCCCCAGGGAAAAGCCCCACAGGGCCAGGGCCGCCTGGAGGAAAACCCTGGGCGGCCGGGGCAGGAAGGCGCCCCCGGCGGTCAGAAGGGCGCAGGCCCCTCCCCACAGGAAGGAGAGCCACCCCGGCTGTCCCGGCAGCAGGCAGGCGAGGGATCCCAGGGCCCCCAGAAGGGCCCCCGCCCCCAGCCGCCAGGGCCGGGCCCCCAGCCCCAGGGCCCGGTCGGCGCACCACAGCAGGAAAAAGTCCACGTACAGGTTGACGATCAGCAGCACGTCGGCGTAGACGGTCAAGGCCATCCCCCCTGTCTCCCATCTATTATAGGGGGGCCGGCGGGAATCTCCTGTCGCTTTGTGGGAGGGGGCCGGGGCGTTTTTTTAAGGGGCGCCCCGGCGGGGAAAATCCCTTGCTTTCCGGGGGCTTCTGGGCTACAATACCTTTGAGGGCAGTTTTTCCGTCCCCGGGGAATAGGGGGCGGGCGGACCTTACAAACTAAAGGGGAAAACCCAACGGGAAAGGCAGGGATCTGCGATGGTTGTGAACAGACGGAAAGTAGTGGTGGTGGGCACCGGCATGGTGGGCATGAGCTTTGCCTACTCCGCCCTGAACCGCTCCGTGTGCGACGAGCTGGTGCTGGTGGACATTGACAAAAAGCGTGCGGAAGGGGAGGCCATGGCCCTGAACCACGGGGTGGCCTTCGCCAGCTCCAGCATGAAGATCTACGCCGGGGAGTACAGCGACTGCGCCGACGCGGACATTGTGGTCATCTGCGCGGGGGTCAGCCAGAAGCCCGGGGAGTCCCGCCTGGATCTGCTCAAGCGCAACGCGGCGGTGTTCCAGTCCATCATCGGGCCCATCACCCGGTCGGGGTTCGGGGGGATCTTCCTGGTGGCCACAAACCCCGTGGACGTGATGACCCGGGTCACCTACGAGCTCTCGGGCTTTAACTCCAACCGGGTGTTCGGCACCGGAACCACCCTGGACACCGCCCGGCTGCGGTATCTCCTGGGGGATTACTTCACCGTGGACCCCCGCAACGTCCACGCCTACGTCATCGGCGAGCACGGGGACAGCGAGTTCGTCCCCTGGAGCCAGGCCATGCTGGCCACCAAGTCCGTCACGGACATCTGCGAGGACTCCCAGGGCAAGTTCTGCCTGGAGGAGATGCAGAAGATCAGCCTGGAGGTCCGGGACGCCGCCCAGAAGATCATCGCCGCCAAACGGGCCACCTATTACGGCATCGGCATGGCCCTGGTGCGCATTGTCCGGGCGGTGCTCTCCAACGAGAACAGCGTGCTCACCGTCTCCGCCCGGCTGCGGGGGGAGTACGGCCAGCGGGACGTGTACGCCGGGGTGCCCTGCATCGTCAACCGCAACGGGGTGGACCGGATCCTGGAGCTGAACCTGACCGAGGAAGAGCGCCAGAAGTTCCAGGCCTCCTGCGACATCCTCCGGGAGAATTACCAGGGGCTGGAGCTGTGAGAAAGGGGGTCCCGTCATGGCTTCTGTGGGGCTGGTGGCCCTGGGGGGCGCCCTGGGGGCGGTGGCCATCGGTTTTTTGAGCGGGCTCTTTGCCGGCAGGCTCCTGGGGCAGCGGGGGAAGCTCTTTTGGCAGACCGGCGTCTGCGGGGGATTCACCACCTTCTCCACCTTTTCCCTGGAGGCTGCAGGGCTTTTCCAGGGGGGCAGGCCCCTGCTGGGAGGGCTCTACGTCCTCTTGAGCCTGGCCCTGTGCCTTTTGGGGGTCCTGTTGGGACAGGCCCTGGGCCGGGCGGCGGTGGGCCGTTGGGCCTGAGGCCCCTCGCAAAAACTTTTGCGCCCGGTTTTATCCCGCCCCTCTAAAACCAGGGGAGGTTTCGCCGAAAGGCAGCGGCAAAAACCGCCTGAGGGTATCCTCAGGCGGTTTTTTATATGCTTTTCAGGCAGGCGGGGCGCCGAAGTCCCGCTGCCGCCTCCGGTAGACCCGGTGGTAGGAGAGGCACAGCAGCAGGAGGGCCCCGGCCCAGCCCAGGGGATTTGCCAGGTACAGGCCCCACCGGCCCAGGGCCGGGGGCAGGAGGAACACGGCGGCCAGCCGCAGCCCCAGCTCCACAAAGCCGGAGGCCACAGGGGCCAGGGTGCTGCCCATGCCCTGGAGCCCAGAGCGGTACAGGTAGAGCATGTAGAGGGCCGGCAGCCCCCCGGCGGTGACCAGCAGGCTCTCGTACCCCGCCTGGACCACAGTCCCCAGGTCCCCCGGGTCCCCGGCGACCAACAGGCGGATCATCCCCCGGCCGAAGAGGGCGGCCAGCAGGGCCGTGGCCAGGGCGGCGAGGAGGGCGGCGGCAGAGGCGCACCGCAGCCCCAGGCGGATGCGGGGCAGGTTCCGGGTGCCGTAGTTCTGGGCGGAATAGGTGGCAAAGGCCCCGTCCAGGGCCCCGGCGGCCAGCTGCATCAGGTCAAAGTATTTCTGGGCCGCGGTGATCCCCGCCACAAACAGGGCGCCGTAGCCGTTGACAGCCCGTTGGACAAAGAGCCCGCCCAGGGAGATCACCCCGTTGCGGAAGCCCAGGGGGACCCCCAGCCGGAGCAGCTCCCCCAGGACGGCCCGGTCTGGGCGGAAGTCCTCCCGGGCGGGGCGCGCCTCTGGGATGGCCCGGAGCTTCCTCAGGCAGAGGAAAAAGCTCAGCAGCTGGGCCGCCAGGGTGGAGAAGGCCGCCCCGGCCACCCCCCAGCCCCAGGCCCCCACGATCACCAGGTCCAACAGCACGTTGAAGACGCTGGAGACGATCACCGCAAAAAGGGGCGTGCGGCTGTTGCCCAGGCCCCCCAAGAGCCTGGCCGCCAGGTTGTAGGCGGTGTGGATCAGGGCGCCCCCGAAGATACAGCGCAGGTAGACAAGGGCCTCCGGGAGGATCTCCGCCGGGGTTTGCAGGGCGGAGAGCGCAGGCCGGGCGCCCAGGATCCCCAAAAGGGTGAGGAGCCCTCCCGACCCCAGCCCCAGCCAGAGGGACATGGCCACCCCCCGCCGCAGGCCGGGAAAGTCCCGGGCCCCGAAGCGCTGGGCGTACAGGACCCCAAAGCCCTGGGTAAGGCCCAGGGTCACGTCTAAAACTATCCAGCTGACGGCGCCTGCGGCCCCCACCGCCGCGAAGGCGTCCACCCCCAAAAACCGCCCCACCACGGCGCTGTCCGCCACCGCGTAGAGGGCCTGGCAGATGTTGGAGAGGAAGATGGGGCCCGCAAAGCCCGCCAGCAATCCCAGGGGCTTGCCCCGGGTCATATCCACTGTGTTTGCCATTGTGCAAGACCTCTTTCCCAAAGGATGTGTGCCATTTGCCAGGGAAAAGGGCCTGAGGGCAGTAACGCCTCCCGGCCTGGCGCGCCAGGCAGCGGGTCCCGTGGCTTCAGGCCCTGGGGGAGGCGGAAACGGCCGCTGAGGGCCAAAGGTTTTTCATGGGGGAGCACTTCCTTTCCCGGTTTTAGCGGGCGCCCAGGGCCCGGATGCGCCCGGCGAGGCGCTCCGCTGCCTGGGGGGTGGTGGCCCAGCTGGTGCACAGGCGCACGGCGGTGTGGCCCTCGTCCACCTTGGCCCAGGGGGAGTACAAAAAATCCCGCCCCAGCTCCTCCAGGGCCTCGTTGGGGAAGATGGGGAACTGCTGGTTGGTGTCCGACGGGGCGAAGAAGGGGAACCCGGCCTCCCGGCAGGCGGCCTCGATCTCATAGGCCAGCCGGTTTGCCTCCCGGCAGATCGCAAAGTAGAGCCCGTCTTCGAACAGGGTGAGGAACTGGATCCCCAAAAGCCGGCCCTTGGCCAGCATCCCCCCGTTTTGCTTGATGGCGTAGCGGAAGTCGGGCTTGAGCTCTGGGTTGGCGATGACCACCGCCTCCCCGAAGAGGGCCCCGCACTTGGTGCCCCCAATGTAGAACACGTCGCACAGCTGTGCCAGGTCCGGCAGGGTCACGTCGGTCCCCCGGGCGGTGAGGCCGTAGCCCATCCGGGCCCCGTCCACAAAGAGGTAGAGCCCCTTTTCCCGGCAGACCTTGTGGAGGTCCTCTAACTCCGAGAGGGTGTACAGCGCCCCGTTTTCCGTGGGGTGGGAGATGTACACCATTTTGGGCTGGACCTGGTGCTCGTGGGTCTCGTCGGCCCAGTGGGCGTCCACCAGCTCCCGGACCTGGGCGGCGGTGATCTTCCCCTCGGCCCCGCAGGGCAGGGCCAGCACCTTGTGGCCGGTGGCCTCCACGGCCCCGGTCTCGTGGACGTGGATGTGGCCGCTCTGGGCGCAGGCCACCCCCTGGTGGGGCCGCAGGGCCGCCCGGATGACGGTGAAGTTGGCCTGGGTTCCCCCCACCAGGAAGTGGACGTCCACGTCCTCCCGGCCGCAGGCCCCGCGGATGAGGGCCCTGGCTTTTTCGCAGTATTCGTCCTCCCCGTAGCCCACGGTCTGGGTGAGGTTGGTTTCCAGCAGTTTCTCCAGGATCCGGGGGTGGGCGCCCTCGGTGTAATCGCAGTTGAAGTAGAGCATGGGTTCCTCCCAAAAAATAAAGTCTAAAAATCCAGAAAAAGAATAGCACATTTCTGGGAAAATGGCAATCCAGGATTGCCAGGGGCCGGGGCGGTGTGCTATACTGCCCCCATAAGGATGGAGAGGAGGCCCTGCCCGTGAAAAAAGCGGTGATCGGCCGGTTTTTGACCGCCGTGCTGGAGCGGGACAGGATGCCGGTGTCCGCCACAGGCGCCGCCCTGACCCTGCTGGGGGTGGCGTTTTCCAAAAGGAGCCCGAAGGCTCAGAGGGGGTGAGGAGCGTGAAGAGGAGTTTCCGCCGGAAGGCTTGCGGCGTGCTGGCCCTGGTCCTGGGGGCGGCGCTGCTTTTGTGGGGCTGCGAGGCCCTTTACAACTGGGCCACCACCGGCCAGGAGGTCCTGGGGCTTTACGGGGACGTGGAGAGCGTTGCCCGGCTGGTGAGGGAAGCCCTTACCAGCGCCATTGTGCGGCTGGCCCTGGGGGCCGGGGCCGTCCTGGGCGGGGTGCTGGCCCTGCGCCGGCGCAGGCCTCCCCAGAGCCAGGAGAGGTAAGAGTGACAAAAAGCGGAGGGGGCGGCCCTCCGCTTTTTTTGCGCCCCCGTGTTGACAAAGGGGGAGGAATCGTGTATAATCGTAGTCGCTGTAAAGAAATTGACTTTACAGAGGAAGAAGAGAGAGGCGCGGACGCCGCGCGCCGGGGGAGGGCGCTGCCATGGCGAAGGATTTGCGGATCAGTTTCCTGCTGGATTTTTACGGGGAGATGCTCACCGAGACCCAGCGGGAAGTGGTGGACGCCTACTATAACGAGGACCTCTCCCTGGCGGAGATCGCCGGGGACCGGGACATCACCCGGCAGGGGGTGCGGGACGCCATCAAGCGGGCGGAGCAGCAGCTTCTGGAGATGGAAGAGCGCCTGGGGCTTGCCCGGCGCTTCCAGGACATGCAGGCCTCCCTTGCCGCCATCTGCGACTGCACCATCGCCATCCAAGAGCTCAACGCGGCCCACGGGGCCGTGCCCGAGATCGACCGGCAGGCGGCGGAAATCCTGCGCAGAGCCCAGGAGATCGCCGCCAACGACTGACCAGGAAGGAGACTGCACATGGCCTTTGAGGGATTGGCCGAAAAGCTGAGCAATTCCTTTAAAAAGCTGCGGAGCAAGGGGAAGCTCAGCGAGGCGGACGTGAAAGAAGCCATGCGGGAAGTCCGCCTGGCCCTGTTGGAAGCGGACGTCAACTACAAGGTGGCCAAGGAGGTCACCAAAAAGGTGACCGACCGGGCCGTGGGCGCGGAGGTCATGGAGAGCCTGACCCCCGCCCAGATGGTGGTGAAGATCGTCAACGAGGAGCTCACCTCCCTCATGGGGGGCAGCGAGGAGCGCCTGAAAAGCCCCGCCCACCCGCCGGCCGTCATCATGATGTGCGGCCTGCAGGGCGCCGGCAAGACCACCCACGCGGCAAAGCTCGCCTACCAGCTCAAGTCCCAGGGGCACAGGCCCCTGCTGGTGGCTGGGGACATCTACCGCCCGGCGGCCATCAAGCAGCTGCAGGTGGTGGGGGAGAAGGCCGGGGCCCCGGTCTTTGAAAAGGGCGCCCAGGACCCGGTGCTCACCGCCCAAGAGGCGGTGCGCCACGCCAAGGACTACGGCAACGACTACGTCATCATCGACACCGCCGGCCGGCTGCAGATCGACGAGGCCCTCATGGAGGAGCTGCGCCGCATCAAAGAGGCGGTAAGCCCCACGGACATCCTCTTGGTGGTGGACGCCATGACCGGCCAGGAGGCCGTCAACGTGGCCAAGTCCTTCGACGACCTGCTGGACATCACCGGCGTCATCCTCACCAAGCTGGACGGCGACACCCGGGGCGGCGCGGCCCTGTCCGTCAAGGCCGTGACGGGCAAGCCCATCAAGTTCGCGGGCACCGGGGAGAAGATCTCCGACCTGGAGGTGTTCCACCCAGACCGTATGGCCAGCCGGATTCTGGGCATGGGGGACGTGCTCTCCCTGATCGAGGACGCCCAGCTGAAGCTGGACGAGAAGGCCGCCGAGAAGACCGCCCAGCGGCTGCTGCAAAACAAGATGGACCTAAACGATCTGTTGGACCAGTTCCAGCAGGTGAAGAAGATGGGCCCCATCAAGGGGATCCTGTCCAAGCTGCCTGGGGTGGGCAACAAGCTGGACGACGTGGACATCGACGACAGGATCATGGACCGCAGCGCGGCCATCATCCTCTCCATGACCCCCTACGAGCGCAGCCATCCCGACTGCCTCAACGCCTCCCGGAAAAGGCGCGTCGCCGCCGGATGCGGCATGAAGGTGGAGGACGTCAACCGGCTCTTAAACCAGTTCAAGCAGACCCAAAAGCTGATGAAGCAGTTCGGGGGCATGGGTAAGGGCAAGCGCAGAAGGATGCCCAACCTGCCCTTCTAAAGAAAGAGAGAAAGGATATTGCCGGGGGCTGCCCCGTGTCCAATATTGCCCGGGGCCACCGGGCCGAAAAAACGCCGCAAGGCAAGAGAACGCAAATGTGATTTGGAGGTAATGAGTTATGGCAGTTAAGATCAGACTGAGAAGAATGGGCGCTAAGAAATCCCCCTTCTACCGCATTGTGGTGGCGGATTCCCGCTTCCCCCGTGACGGCCGCTTCATCGAAGAGATTGGCTACTACAACCCCATGGAAGAGCCCAGCGTGGTGAAGGTTGACCCTGAGAAGGCCAAGAAGTGGCTGCAGAACGGCGCCCAGCCCACCGATACGGTAAAGGCCCTGTTCAAGAAGCACGGCGTGATCTAAGTTCCCGCCCAGCCTTGAAAGGAGCAAGCAGTATGGAGGCATTACTGAAAGCCATCGCTTCCGGCCTTGTGGAAAAGCCGGAGGAGATCGTCGTCACCAGCGAGGAGCAGGAAAACGGCACCACCGTTTACCACCTCCACGTGGCGGAGGACGACATGGGCCGGGTCATCGGCAAGCAGGGCCGCATCGCCAAGGCGATCCGCGTGGTCATGCGGGCCGCAGCCACCCGGAACGACAAGAAGATCCTGGTGGAAATCGACTGAACCGGAGAGAGCGCGCTGCAATTGCTGCAACGCGCTCTCTTTACAAAAGCAAGGGAGGAGCCCAATGAAAAAGCAGTTTTTAGAGGCCGGCAGGATCGTGCGCACCCACGGGGTCCGGGGGGAGCTGGTGCTGGAGTGCTGGACCGATTCCCCCGAGGTTTTGGCCGGGGGGAAGGCCCTGTATTTTGACGGCGGCAAAACCGACGCGGGGGTGGTTTCCTCCCGGGTCCACAAAGGGCGGCTGCTGGTAAAGCTTCAAGGGGTGGACACGGTGGAACAGGGAGACGCCCTGCGGGGGAAGGTCCTCTATGTCCGCCGGGAGGACATCCCCCTGGAGGAGGGCCAGGTGTTCCTGCAGGACCTGATCGGCCTGCTGGTGGCGGACGGCGCCACCGGCCGGGAGTACGGGGTGCTCAAGGAGGTGCTGCCCACCGGCGCCAACGACGTCTACCGCATTGTGGACGGGGCCGGCAGGGAGTACCTGTTCCCTGCGGTGAAGCACATGATCCGGAAAATCGACCTGGAGGGCGGCCGCATAGAGGTGCTGCCCATCCCCGGCATCTTTGACGAAGAGGGGGAGGAAGCCTAAATGCGGATGGACATCGTCACCCTTTTCCCAGAGATGTTCCCCCCGGTGCTGGGCCACAGCATCATCGGCCGGGCCCGGCGGAAGGGGATTTTGCAGGTCTGCTGCCACCAGCTGCGGGACTTTTCCCCGGACCCCCGGGGCCGGGTGGACGACACGGTGTTCGGCGGGGGGAAGGGGATGCTCCTCCAGGCGGAGCCCTTTGCCCGGGCCATTGACGCCCTCCGGGAACATTTGGGTTTTGCCCAGCATATCCTGTATATGTCCCCCCGTGGGAAGGTCCTCTCTCAGGGGGACGCCCGGCGCCTTTCCCAAGAGCCGGGGCTTCTCCTCCTCTGCGGCCACTACGAGGGGGTGGACCAGCGGCTGCTGGACGAGTACGGGGCCGAGGAGGTTTCCGTGGGGGACTACGTCCTCACCGGCGGGGAGCTGCCCGCCATGATCCTTGTGGACGCGGTGGCCCGGATGCTCCCCGGGGTCCTGTCGGAGGAGGCCTGCTTTACCGAGGAGAGCCACTACGACGGGCTGCTGGAATACCCCCAGTACACCCGCCCGGAGGTGTGGCGGGGCCGCCCTGTGCCCCCGGTGCTCCTCTCGGGCCATCACGGGAACATCCGCCGGTGGCGGCGGGCCCAGTCCCTGGCGGTGACCCAGCGGGTCCGGCCGGACCTGTTTGCCCAGGCGGAGCTCACCGGGGAGGACCAAAAGCTTCTGGAAGAATGGGGCAAAACTCTTTGATTTTTCAGTATCCTGTATGGAAGGGGAAAAATCCGGCCATGCTTATAGAGCGGGGCCCTGCCACAGCATGTGGTGGGTCGAGGGGCAGGAGGGCGGCACAATGGGCAAAAAGTTTTCCACATTGCCGACAAGGTGCACAAACGCCCGAAAAAAACAATCTGGCCCCTTGTTCAGGAATCCAAAAATCGGGAATCTGTGTTGACGGGAGCTTTAAATATGGTATAATGTTCTCAAATTCCAACGTACTTTGCGCCCGTTCGCCCTTTTCTGCGGGGCGGAAAACCTTTTCATAAGAATACTGTAGGAGAGTGAATTTGCATGTGCGCTAAAGAAGTTTTGGTCCAGAATCAGGTCGGCCTCCATGCCCGGCCGGCTACG
>CALWIE010000161.1 GCA_944380625.1 uncultured Clostridia bacterium | reverse complement strand
GGGGGTGATCCTACCGGCCGCCGATGGTACCGCGATAAGTCAGCCTTTTCCCCGCGCCCGCAGGGGTGATCCTCCCCCACACCACTCCCTGCAGGTCTGCGGACCCTTTTCCCCGCGCCTGCGGGGGTGATCCAGGACCCGCCCCAGGCCCCCCAGGCCCGAATTTCTTTTCCCCGCGCTCGCAGGGGTGATCCCCAGACAGCCGTTGCCCGTGATAGGCAGGCTGCCAATTCCCCGCATGGGCGGGGGTGAGCCCGTTTGGCGGCGACCGGGAAACGCCATGCCGTGGATGAGCGGGTCCGATAGGCTGTGAGGGATTTGGGATGGCACGGGCGGCCCCGGGCCATCTTTCTTTTTCGGCTGGACAGGAAAAAACAGCTGCGGGCGCGCATACGATGGATCAAAGGAGGAGTGGAGATGAAGCAGAAAGAGATCGTTGTCCGCTGTGTCTATTCCGAAGGGGAGACCCGCCTGCCCCAGCTGATGGAAGAATCGTTCCGGTTGTTCGTGCGCCGCGCCCTTGGGGAAAATCCCCCCTTTACGCCATCCCCCTTGCGATGAGCGGCTGCTGATCTCAGGGGCATCCCATGTACTTGGAGATAGGAAACCCCATGGATTACCATGCGGCTTTATACATCAGATTGTCCAAGGAGGACGAAAGCGAGGGGCCGTCCCAAAGTGTGCAGAATCAAGAGTCTCTGCTGCGGGAGTTTGTAGAGCGGCACCGGCTTCCCGTCTTTGACACCTATGTGGACGACGGCTGGAGCGGCGCCAACTTCGACCGCCCCAGTTTCCAGCGGATGATCGCCGACATTGAGGCGAAGAGGGTCAACATGGTCATCACCAAGGACCTCTCCCGGCTGGGCCGGGATTACATCCTGACCGGCCACTACATGGAGCGGTACTTTCCGGAGCACCGGGTGCGGTACATCTCCCTGCTTGACGGCATCGACACCGGCGTGGATTCCACCGCCAACGACATCACCCCCTTCCGGGCCATCATGAACGACATGTACGCCAAGGACATCTCCAAGAAGATCAAGTCCGTCAAGCGGGATAAGCAGCGGAAGGGCCAGTTCATCGGCGGCAAGCCCGTATACGGCTACAAGATGCACCCCACGGAGAAGAATAGAATCGTCATCGACGGGGAAGCGGCGGCTGTGGTGCGGCGGATCTTTTCCCTGGCCCTCTCCGGCATGAGCTGCCGCAAGATTGCCGCCGCCCTCAACGAGGAGGGCGTTCCCACTCCCGCCGCCTACGCGGACCTTCCGGCTGCAAGGCGCGGTCCTTACACGGGCCTGTGGAGCGGCGAGCGGATTTCCGAAATGCTGAAAAACGAGACCTACATCGGCAACATGGTCCAGGGGCGCACGGTGAAGGTCAGCTACAAATCCAAGAAGTGCCTGCGGCAGTCCCCGGAAAACTGGGTGGTCGTGGAAGGGACCCATGAGCCGGTCGTCGACCCGGAAACCTTTCAGAAGGTGCAGATGCTAGTGAACAGCCGCAAGCATACCCGAAGCCGCACCTATGACTTCCTTCTGAAAGGGCTGATCTTTTGCCACGAGTGCGGCTGTCCCCTGGCGGTGCTCAACCGGAAAAACGCCAGGGGAGAGGACGTGCTGTACTTCGTCTGCCGCACCTACCAGCGGTTCACCAAGGCGGGGTTTTGCACCTGTCATTCCATCAAGGAGGAAAGGGTGAACGAAGCCGTGCTCGCCAAGGTGCGGGAGGTCTGCCAGGCATATCTGAACCCGGACGAGCTGCTCCCCGTGGCCCGGGAGGCCCTGGAGCAGGCCGCGGGGCAAGACAGCTTGGAGTCGGAAATTCAAGCGCTCCAATCCCAGATCGGCAGCCTTACCGCCCGCCTGGACCGGATGTACACGGACCGCCTCAGCGGGCTGCTTCCAGAGGAGGACTTCCAACGGATTTTCAGCCGGATCAAGGGGGAGCGGGCGCAGCTGGAGGAGAGGCGGCCGGCGCTGGCGCTGGAGCCGCAAAAAAAGAACCCTGCCTGCCGGGAGGACAGGGCCAGAGAGCTGGTGCGGCGATTCATGGAGACCGCTGGGGAAAACCGGGAGCTGCTGGTCAGCCTCATCGAGCGGGTGGAGCTCACCGAGAAAAAAGAGATCCTCATCAAGTTCCGCTTCCGCGAGGTGGAGGTGATTTCCTAAAGGGCATCGCTTACGTTAGGCGCGGCGTTATGTATCCCGCATTGAGAAAAAAGCCTTGGAAAAACTCCGGGCGGAATTTGAGCGGGGAGGGGCCCTCTGAGCCCATTTCCCCCAAGCCCCGAAGACGCTGACGCAAAAGCGGCCTTGGGGCTTTTTTCTGGAAAAGGGGCGATGTCCTAAAAATACGTACTGGACAACGGCGAAAATTTGGTTATAATGTAAACTGTAAAAATAGATGGGTACGGGCCCTTTTACAGGGGCGCCCCCTCCAGAAAGGTGGAGCTGAAACCTTGAAAGCGCACAGTAAAAAGAAGACGCGCATCTTCCTGATTGCCGCCGCCGCGCTGGTGGTCCTGGCTGTAGCTGTGTACGGTGTTGTCCGGCTGGCCACCCGCTCCTTCATCCAATCGGAGATCCAGCCCCGGGAGGACTGGGAGGTGGACACCGGCGACGTGACGGACCGGGAGGCCTCCCAGCAGGTGACGGTCTACACCGATCCGGCGCAGGCCAGCATCCAGATCACCCAGATCATCCCCGATGAGTTCGAGGAGGAGGGCTTCACCTATTACGACGAGAAGGTCCAGGACAGGCTTGCCTACACCCTGCTCCAGCAGCAGAAGGACGCCCCCCAGGGGGGCTTCACCTTGGAGAACCCCTTGGCGATCCTAAACCCCTTCGGCACCGGATCCAACGGGCTGTACCTGTACTTCCACACGGACGTCCCCACCCAGGTCCGCTACACCGTCCACGTGGAGGGCGGGTCCGTCCCGGACTACACCGCCGCCGCCAACAACCAGGGGAAGAACGGTTACAGCCGCCTCCAGGAGTTTTTGCTCATCGGTCTGGTGCCAGGGGAGGAGAACACCGTCACCCTGCAAACTGTCACCCGCCAGGGGAGGGAGGAGGAGTTTTCCTTCACCATCTCCATGCCCGAGTCCCTCTCCGGGTTTGAGTCCCAACTGGAGTACGAGGACGGGGACGTGGAGGCCTCCCAGCTCTCCCAGGGGCTCTATTACGCCATGGGCCTGGGGGATTACTACGGCTACACCTTCTTTTTCGACAACAGCGGCGTCCTCCGCTACGAGCTGGTGATGGAGGGCTATCACGCCGACCGGTTCCTCTGGGACGGGGACGGCTCCCTCATCACCTGTGTGGGCGGCAATAAAATTGCCCGCTTCAACCGCTTCGGCCAGGTGACCCAGGTGTTCGATCTGGGGGAGTTTGAGCTCCACCACGACATCAACTGGGGCCCCGAGGGGACCCTTCTGGCCCTGGCCACCGACACCCGGGGGGAGACGGTGGAGGACCAGGTGCTCCAGGTGGATTTGGAAACGGGGGAAGTCGCGCACATTGTGGACTTTACGCAGGTGTTCCAAAGCTATTTTGACATCACCCGCCCCGTCCAGGCCACGGACCCCTTCGGCCTGTGGAGCGAAGGGGAGTGGGACTGGCTGCACCTGAACTCCCTCCAATACATAGAGGAGGACAACGCCATCATCGTCAGCTCCCGGGAGACCTCCACCATCATCAAGTGCGCCCTGGGGGAGGAGCCGGAGATCCAGTGGCTGGCCGGGGACCCCGCCTTCTGGGAGGGTACGGACTTTGCGGAATACTCTCTGGAGCCGGAGGGGGACTTCCCCTTCCAGTACGGCCAGCACGACGTGGAGCGCATGACCACCGCGGAGGTCGACGCCCTGGGACTGCCCCAGGCGGGGGAGGGCCAGCTCTACCTGCGGGTTTACGACAACAACTACTACGCCATGTCCAGCCGGGACGACTTCCAGGTGGAGGTCTCCGAAGAGGTGAGCACCTCTTCCACCATCGACGGGGACGCCAATTCCCACGTGTATTTCTACCTGGTGGACGAGGCCGCGGGAACCTTTTCCCTGTGCGGCTCCTTCGACCTGCCCTACTCCAGCCTGGTGTCCAACGCCCAGTGGCGGGGGGACACCTATGTGGTCAACAACGGCGTCCACCAGTGCTTCGAGGAGTACACCCTGGAGGGCGGGCTCATCCGCCGCTACAACTACACCTGCACCGCCAACGGCTACCGGGTGATGAAAGGCGATTTCGAGGGCTTCTGGTTTTTGCGGGAGTGATGTAACAAATCCCCCTTTGCCCTGTCTAATAGGGGAGAAGCCCCTTTGCAAAAGGAGAGATCACCCATGAAGCTATTGTCCGTAGTAGTGCCCTGCTACAATTCCCAAGACTACATGCGTCACTGCGTGGAGACCCTGCTGCCCGGAGGGGAGGAGGTGGAGATCCTCATCGTGGACGACGGCTCTCAGGACGGCACCGCCGCCATCGCCGACGAGTACCAGGAGAGATACCCCGCCATCGTCCGGGCCATCCACCAGGAGAACGCGGGCCACGGCGGGGCGGTGATGAGGGGCCTGGAGAACGCCTCGGGCCTCTACTTCAAAGTGGTGGACAGCGACGACTGGGTGGATCCCCAGGTCCTAAAGGAGCTTCTAAAGCTCCTGCGCCGCTTCCAAATGACCCACCAGCCGGTGGACATGGTGGTCAGCGACTTTGTCTACGACAAGGTGGGGGCAAAGCACAAAAAGGTGATGCGTTACCCCCGCACCCTGCCCACAGATCGGGTGCTCCGCTGGGAGGAAGTGGGCGCCTTCCCCAAGGGCCACTACCTCTTGATGCACTCGGTGATTTACCGCACCCAGCTTTTGCGGGACAGCGGCCTGCAGCTGCCCCATCACACCTTCTACGTGGACAACCTGTTTGTCTACGTGCCCATGGCCCAGGTGAAGACCCTCTACTATGTGGACCAGGTATTTTACCACTACTTCATCGGCCGGGAGGACCAGTCCGTCCAAGAGCAGGTGATGATCCGCCGCATCGACCAGCAGCTCAAGGTCAACTGGCTCATGCTGGGCCAGGTGGACTTGGACCAGGTGGAGGACCCGCGCCTGCGCCGGTATCTCCTAAACTACCTGGAGATTGTCACCACCGTGTCCTGCGTGCTGCTGTTCCGCTCCGGCACCCCGGAGCACCTGGAGCGGGAGCGCCAGTTCTGGGCCGATATGGAGCGGGACTACCCCCGCCATTACGCCCTTTTGGCCCACCGGTTTTTCGGCCGGGTGCTCCGCTCCCGCTCCGCCCCCAGCCGGTGGTTCACCCTCCAGGCCTACCGCCTGAGCCAGAAGGTCTTCGGCTTTAACTGACAGGCCGGCCCTTTTGGGGCCCAGGGAGGGGAAAGAAAGGAGAGCTTCTATGCGATACGACTACCTCATTGTGGGCGCGGGCCTTTACGGATGCGTGTTCGCCCAGCAGATGACCGCCGCGGGCAAGCGCTGCCTGGTTCTCGACAGGCGCCCCCACATCGCCGGAAACGCCCACTGCCAGGAGCGGGAGGGCATCCAGGTCCACCAGTATGGGGCCCATATCTTCCACACCTCCGACCGGGAGGTGTGGGACTATGCAAACCGGTACGTCTCCTTTAACAACTTTATAAACTCCCCGGTGGCAAACTTCCGGGGGGAGCTGTACAACCTCCCCTTCAACATGAACACCTTCGCGAAGCTGTGGGGGGTTGTCACCCCCCGGCAGGCCCAGGAGGAGATCCGCCGCCAGGCCGCCCGCCACGCCATCCAGGAGCCCCAAAACCTGGAGGAGCAGGCCCTAAAGCTGGTGGGGGACGACATCTACGAAAAGCTCATCAAGGGCTACACGGAAAAGCAGTGGGGCCGGGACTGCAAGGACCTGCCCGCCTTTATCCTCCGCCGGGTGCCCCTGCGGTTCACCTTCGACAACAACTACTTTACCGACCGCTACCAGGGCATTCCCGAAGAGGGCTACGACGCCCTGGCCCGGCGGCTGCTGGAGGGGTCCGACTTGCTCCTCTCCACGGAGTACCAGGCCTTCGCGGCGGAGAACCCCGGCGCCGCGGAGCGGATTGTGTACACCGGCACCATCGACGGCTTTTTCCAATACCGGTTCGGCCCCTTGGAGTACCGCTCCCTGGAGTTTGAGACCCAGGTGTTGGACTGCGAAAACTACCAGGGCAACGCGGTGGTCAACTACACCGCCCGGGAGGTCCCCTACACCCGGGTCATCGAGCACAAGCACTTCCTCTTCGGCAAGCAGCCCAAGACAGTGGTCACCTGGGAGTACCCTGCCCCCTGGCAGCCGGGCGCCGAGCCCTATTACCCGGTAAACGACGAAAAAAACCAGGCCCTCTACCAGCGCTACCGGGAGTTGGCCCGCACCCGTCCGGAGGTCCGTTTCGGCGGCCGGCTGGGCTCCTACCGCTATTACAACATGGACCAGGTGATCCGCGCCGCCCTGGACGACGCCCGGGAAGAGCTGGCCCTGTAAGAAGGAGGCGTTCTTGTGGAGTACACCTGCCGGTATCCATCCCCCCTGGGGCCCATCCTCCTGGCCTCGGACGGCGCCGCCCTGACGGGTCTGTGGTTTGAAGGCCAGAAATACTTTGCCCGCTCCCTGGACCCGGACCACCGGGAGGGGGAGGCCGGGCCCCTTGTCCTGGCCCAGAAGTGGCTGGACGTCTATTTCTCCGGCGGGAAGCCGGATTTCCAAGTCCCCCTGGGGCTTCGGGGCACCCCCTTCCAGCTCCAGGTGTGGCAGGCCCTTCTCCGCATCCCCTATGGGCAGACCTGTACCTACGGGGAGATCGCCCGCCGCCTGGGGGAAAAAAGGGGCGGCCCCCTGCCCGCCCAGGCAGTGGGAGGCGCCGTGGGCCGCAACAGGATCTCCCTATTCATCCCCTGCCACCGGGTGGTGGGGGCAAACGGCAGCCTGACAGGCTACGCCGGTGGCATCTCCCGGAAGGCGGCCCTCCTAAAGCTGGAGGGGGCCTTCCAAAAGGGCTTTTTTGTTCCCCCGCCCACTGGGGCCCCGTAAGGGGGAGCAAAGAGAGACGCAATAAAATATCCCCTGGCAAAGCCAGGGGATATTTTATGTATCCCTCCCGGGTTTTACAGCCCGAAGAAGTCCAAAGCCTTTTGGATGTACCGGTCCCAGAAGCGCCACTCGTGGGTGTAGCCCTCTTCCTCCTCAAAGATGGCGGGCAGGCCCAGCCCTTGGGCGTATTCTTTAAAGGCCAGTTACCGGTCGTAGAGGAATTCCTCCTTGCCTCAGCAGAAATAGAGCTTCTGCAGGTTTCCCTCCCGGATCAGCTCCGGCAGCCGGTC
>CALWIE010000160.1 GCA_944380625.1 uncultured Clostridia bacterium | reverse complement strand
AACTAAGCTACATCCACCATATTGGCGCGCCAAAAGGGACTCGAACCCCTGGCCTACTGCTTAGAAGGCAGTTGCTCTATCCAGCTGAGCTATTGGCGCATCTTTGGGGGCATCCTTTGGCCCGCATACCTATGTGTTTCGCACACCCCTTGTCCCCCGCAAGGGACAGGGCAAACCCGGGAGCAGGGCAATGGGAGCGCCAGCGGGTTTCCGCAAGGCGTCGATTCCCCTCCCCGTTGGAGCGGATGATGGGAATCGACCAGCGTTTCTGCGAAACGCTGCTGGCTCGAACTCCCGCACGCACGCGTGCGGGGCCCGTCTCGCCGCTCTGGCCTAAAAATGTCCCGCCGGGACATTTTATCACGGCCAGACCCTCTCGGGTCCGATTCCCCTCCCCGTTGGAGCGGATGATGGGAATCGAACCCACACGACCAGCTTGGAAGGCTGGGGTTCTACCATTGAACTACATCCGCGCATTTTGCGACGGTGATTATTATAGCACACCGCTCCTTTTCCGTCAAGGGATTTTTTGCCGGATTTTCCCCGGGTCCGGTAAAAAATCCCCCTTCGGGAGGGCGGCCTCCGGCGCCCCCGGAACCCTTGACAGAGAGCCCCTGCCCCCCTATACTGGTAGGCGAGAGAGAAAAAAGGAGGGAAAAGCTATGGGAATGGGAATCGTCGTCTGCGGCCTCAACGGAGCCGGGAAAAGCACCCTGGGGCGGGCTTTGGCCGCCAGGCTGCGCTTTTACTACATAGACGCGGAGGACCTGTTTTTCCCCAAGACAGATCCGGGCTACCTATACGCTTCCCCGCGCCCCCGGCAGGAGGCGGAAAGCCTTTTGCTCCAGGAGGCGCGGGCTCATGAAAACTTTGTCCTCGCCGCGGTGAAGGGAGACTACGGGGAGGCCTTTCTCCCCTTTGTCCGCTGCGCCCTGTGGGTGCGCGCTCCCCGGGCGGTCCGCCTGGGGCGGGTCAGGGACCGCTCCTTTCAAAAGTTTGGGGAGAGGGTGCTGCCCGGGGGAGACCTGTATGAGCGGGAAAGGGGCTTCTGGGAGTTTTGCGAAGCCAGAGAGGAGGCCCTGGTGGAGGGATGGCTCCGGGGGCTCCGCTGCCCCGTCCTCCAGGCCGACGGGACCAGGCCTGTAGAGGAAAACCTGGAGCGTATCCTGGGCTCCCTCCCGCCCTGGTGACGCCGGACACAAAAACACCACCGGAAAGGCTTTCCGGTGGTGTTTTCTCCTTTTATCACATGACGTCCAGCTGCAGGGCCCCCTCCCGGGCGGAGAGGCTCACGCCGGAGACGGAACCCTCGCCCCGCTCCACCAGGAGCATGGCCAATTTGTCCTCCACCTGGCGGCGGATATTGTTCCGCAGGTCCCGGGCGCCGCTGTGGCCGTGGATGGACTCCTCTGCCAAAAGGGCGCAGGCCTCTGGGGTGTAGCTCAGGGAGATCCCCTTTTCCTTGAGGCCCCCCACATACTCCTCCAGCATCAGGGCGGCGATCTTCTTGTAGTCCTCCACATCCAGGGGGCGGAAGACCACCACCTCGTCGATGCGGCTTAAAAACTCCGGCCGCAAAAAGTCCGAGAGGGCCTTCATGACCTTTTCCCGGCTCATGTCCGCGGCAGTCTTGTTGAAACCCAAAGCCCCCTCTTTCCGGTCGCTCCCGGCGTTGGAGGTCATGACGATCACCGTGTTCTCAAAGTTCACCGTGCGGCCGTGGGCGTCGGTGATGCGGCCCTCGTCCAAAATCTGCAAGAGGATATTGAGCACGTCCGGGTGGGCCTTTTCGATCTCGTCGAAAAGGAGCACCGAATAGGGCCTGCGGCGGACCTTTTCCGTGAGCTGGCCCGCCTCGTCGTAGCCCACGTATCCGGGAGGGGACCCGATGATCTTCGAGACCGAGTGCTTCTCCATAAACTCCGACATGTCCAGGCGGATGAGGGTCTCCGGAGTGTCGAACAGCTCCTGGGAGAGCACCCGCACCAGCTCGGTTTTCCCGGTGCCCGTGGGGCCCACGAAGATGAAGGAGGCCGGGCGCCGCCGGGGGCTGATCTGCACCCGGCTGCGGCGGATGGCGGCGGAAATGGCCTCCACCGCCTGGTCCTGGCCGATGATGTGCTCCTTGAGCACCCCCTCCAGGCCCGCCAGCTTCTTCAGCTCGTTCTCCTGGACCCGGGAGGCGGGGATCCCCGTCCACAGCTCGATGACCTTGGCCACGTCCTGCTCTTCCACCTGGGCGAAGGCCCCTTCGTTTTTCAGCTTGTCCAGGTTCTCCTCCAGGGTGGCGATGCGGTAGTGGGTCTTGGCCAGCTCCTCATAGTCCACCTGGGCCCCGCCGGCCGGGTTGGAGAGCTCCTGCTCCCGGTTTTTCTCCCGGGTGAGGGTGAGCTCCGTCTCGTCGTACTCCTCCAGCTTTTTGTTCCGCAGGGCCGCGCAGGCGCAGGCCTCGTCCAAAAGGTCGATGGCCTTGTCGGGCAGGTAGCGGTCGTTGATGTACCGCTCGGAGAGCACCACCATCCGGCGGCAGATCTCCGGGGACACCTTCACCCGGTGGTAGTCCTCATAATAGCTTTTGATGCCCAAAAGGATCTCCATGGCGTCGCCGATGGAGGGCTCCGCCACCGTGACAGGCTGGAACCGGCGCTCCAGGGCGGCGTCCTTTTCAATATACTTCCGGTACTCGTTGAAGGTGGTGGCCCCGATGACCTGGATCTCCCCCCGGGAGAGGGCGGGCTTTAAGATGTTGGCGGCGTTCATGCTGCCCTCGGCGTCGCCGGTGCCCACCAGGTTGTGGACCTCGTCGATGAAGAGGATCAC
>CALWIE010000159.1 GCA_944380625.1 uncultured Clostridia bacterium | reverse complement strand
CCACGCAGGAGAAGAGCCCCCGCCTCTCCAGGGCCTGCCACAGGGCGGGCTTTGCCAGGGCCTTTTCGTTGTCCTCCCTGGCCTCGGGCAGGGCCAGCTGCTGGTAGAGGTAGTTCAGGTGCTGGGGGCGGATGTCCCCCAGCTTCATGTGGCCCAAAAAGGGCAGCACCCGCTTTAGGCTCTGCCGGTAGTGGATCAGCGTCAGGTGCTTCAAGCCCGTGCGCTCCTTGAGCTCCAGCACGTACTCCGCGTACTGGGCGAAGGTCTGCCGCCCGTCGGAGAGGTACCCCTCCCGGCACTGCCGCTCAAAGACGGCCGCTTGCTTTTCCGCCTCTTTCCGGGCCCGTTTTTCGCTCCAGCCGTCCGGCACCCGCCAGGTCATGGTGTAGGGGGTCAGCTGCCTGCCCGTGCGGGGGTCCCGCCCCTTGTACACCCGGATGCTGTAAGAAACCACCGCGCCCTCTTTGTTCTTCCGCGCTTGCAAATAGGCCATGCCTTTACTCCTTCCCGCAGCCCGTGTCCGGCCGCTTTCCTTGAATTTTCCTTAGGATAAAATGGAACCCTTGCTGTGTCAAACACCTTCTTTCCCGTTCAACATTTTTTCAACCCTTTAAAAATCCCCAAAAGGGGAAAACCAAGCCAAGGCCGCCCCCCTCCCAAAATCCGCAATAAAAAAAAACGCGCCAAGAAGGCGCGGGCGCAAAAAAACCGCCGTCCCCGAAAGGACGGCGGCCGCTTTTCTCTTTTAGGCGTAGACCAGGGCCTTCAGCCGGACCTCCTGGGGGACGGCGATCCCCTCCAGGGATTCCAGGGTGGTCAGGTTCAAAAAGGCGCTGGACTCCGAGAAGGTGTACAGGGGTTCCTCCTCCATCTCCCGGCCCCGGATGAGCTCCACCGCCATGTCCGCGGCCCTGCGGCCCGTCTCCTGGTCCTGAACCCCCAGGCCGGCCAGGGCCCCCGCCTGCACCATGCTCTCACAGCCTGCGTACCAGGGGACGCCGGCGGCCTTGGCGGCCTCGGCCACGGCGGCCTCACCGGCCACCGCCCCCGGGGTGAACAGGGCGTCCACGGTGGCGCACAGCTCGTCGGCCGCCTTCTCCACCTCTTCCGGCTGGGAGGCCTTGGCCTCCGTCACCGTCAGCCCCAGCTCCCCGCAGTAGGCCTTCAGGGTTTCCACATCCTCCAGGGCGGCAGGGTCCTCCGGGTCGTACAGGGCCCCCAGCACCTCCAGGCCGCTGTCCCCATTCCGGGCCAGGTCCACCAGTTCCCGGACCGGCACGGGGGAGACCACCCCGGTGGCGTTTTTCCCCTCCAGCTCTAAAAACCCGGCGCTGCTCACCCCGGCGAAGACCACCTGCACCTGGGAGCCCTTAGCGGCCTCCACCGCCGCCTGGGCCGCCGGGGCGGCCAGGGCCACCACCATGTCCACCTCCTGGCGCACAAAGCCCTGGCAGATCTCCTGGGCCCGGGCCGGGTCCCCCTGGGCGTTCTGGTAGTCGATCTCCACCTGCTCCTCGGTGCAGCCCCACTCCTCCAGGCGGCTCATAAAGGCCTCCCGCAGGGCGTCGAGACAAGCGTTCTCCTGGTACTGGACCAGGCCGATCTGCCAGGGGCTCGCGGGTTCCGCCGTGGGGGTGGGGGAGGGGGCCTGGGAGACCTGGGGCTCCTCCTCCTGGGGGGCGCAGCCCCCAAAGGCCCCCAAAAGCAGGGCCAGGCACATCAGGACACCGCAAATCTTTTTCATACTCTCTCCCTCCCCATTGTAAAGGAAAAATCCCCGGGGCCCGCAGGGATTTTCCGCACCCGGGCGCGCCCGGGAAAATTCCACTGCTGTGGTCTCATTAAAACACAGGGAAAGCCCTTTGTCAAGCGTCCCCTTCCAGGGCTTCGATGAGCCCTGTCACGTCCGAGGCCCGCACCAGGCCCGAGTACTCCCCGTTGAGATAGGCGGCGTACCGGTCCTGGCCCTCCACGGCGTAGTAGGCGATCTCCTCCCCCTCGCCGCCGGAGAAGTACTCCATCTCCACGGTGAGCTCCGCCTCAGCCCCCTGCTCCGCCGGGTCCATGGACAGCACAGAGATCCCCGCAGCCCGGTCGAAGAGGGCCTCGTAGTCCTCGTAGGCCACCTCGGCCCCCGAGGGGTCCTCCACGGCGTAGGTGTAAGAGGCGCTCCCCTCGGTGGAGGACTCCTCGTCCTGGGTCCTAGCCACCGTGTACTGGTAGACCTGGTCCCCCTCCACCGTAAAGGTCAGGGCGCTCACGTCCTCAACGGGGGGCTGCCACACGGCGCCGCTGCGCAGGTCCATCACCTGGGCGGCGGCCCAGGACTCCACCGAGCTGGAGGTGACCTTGTAGATCAGCTCCCGGGTGTCGAACAGCAGATACCGGCTGCCCTCCTCGTCGGGGGCGCTCACCTGCAGGGTGTGTACCTCCTCGTTCATGTGGAAGGTGACCTGGGCGGCGGGCTGGCTCAGGCCATAGGCCTCCAGGTTCTCCTGGGTAAGGCCCGCGGCGGCCACCCCCGAGGCGGTCAGGCTCTTCAGGGCCGTGGCCAGGGTGCTGCCGGCGCTGTCGCCCATCTGGGCCCGCACAGGCTCGCCCAGAAGGTAGGCCCCCTCCATCTCGTCGTACTGGAGCAGGATCTCCTCCCCCGCCTCTGTGGTGATCTGGGCGTAGTAGAGGATGTCCTCCAGGGCGGTATCCGAGCCGGACCCGTCCTCCCGGTCCTCCACGGTGTACACCGAGGTGCCCAGATAGTCCAAGGGGTTGGCGAGCAGCCCCGTATCCAGGCTGCAGATGGTCACCTGGCCCTCATAGAGGACGTAGTTGCCCACCGTCTCCCCGGCCTGGGTGCCCACGGAAAGCTCTACAGACTCCCCGTCCGTAAGCTGGATGACAAACCGGTCGGCCTCCTCCCCGGAGAGCCCGTAGGGCTCCAGGTCCTCCACGGCGCCCAGCTCCTTGCTGACCTCCAGCCCCAAAAGGGCCTCCACGTCCTCGGTGATCTCCAAGGTGTCCGGGTCGTAGTCCCGGTACTCCTCCAAAGTGAACAGCACCGCGTGGGCGTCCTCGTCCACATCGGAAGAGCCGCTGGCGCCGCTCTCCCCCTCGCTGGGGCTCTCCTCCTCTTCCGCCTCCTCCTGGGACAGGGGCGTCAGGGTAAACTCCCCAAAGGAGTTCTTCACCTTTACGGAGGAGACCTCCTCGGGGGCAAGGCCCAAAAGGGCCTCCCGCACTTGGGAGGAGGAGCTCTCCTCCGCCTCTTCCTCCTGGGGCTGGGTCAGCAGCAGGGCCGCGGCCCCGCCTCCCAAAAGCGCCAGCACCAGCAGCATAATCAGAAAGGTGCGCAGGTTCTTCTTCATAGGCTCACAGGTGCCTCCTCTTCAGGTAGATGGCAAGGCCCACAATGAGCAGCGCCACCGGGATGCCCGCGGTAAACAGGATCCCCAGCAGGGAGATGGTGCCGGTGCTGGCGCTCACGTCCAGTTGCATGGTCTCCACCTCTTCCTCCTGCACGGTCACCTGGCTGCCGTCGGTGTCGGTCAAATCCAGCAGCAGGGCGTTCATATAGGCGCTGTCCTCAAAGGCGTTGGTGCCCATAAAGCTGTCGGTAAACAGGTCCGAAGAGCCAAACACCACCAGGTTCCGGGCGTAGGTCTCCCCGCCGATCTCCACGTCCTTGCTGGAGAGGCTGGCCACCACCTGCTCCCCGGTCTCGGGGTTGGCGGCTTCCTCCTCGGTCATGTCCCCGGTGATCACATAGGCGCTCTCCTGGGTGGTCCACAGGGCCGTGGTGGAAATGCCGTTGTTGTTCTCAAAGGTCAGGGTGATGGGCGCGCTGTAGTAGGAGATCAGCCGGCTGTAGGTGTTCTGGGTCAGCACCAGGGGGCTGGCGTTCACAAGCACCCCCCGGGCGTCGTAGGCGGCGTAGCTGGAGTCAGTCTCGGCCACCACGCCGGTGCCCACCTGCACGCCCCACTCCTCCAAGAAGGCCGCCAGGTTGGGCAGCTCCCCCTGGGAGGGATAGCAGCTCACAAGCAGCGTCACCTGCTGGGCCCGGGTCTCGTCCTCCAAAAAGGCCCGCAGCTTTTCAATTTCCCCTTCGGAGAAGTCGGTGGTGGGGGTGGAGAGCATCAGCACCTGGGTGTTCTCGGGGATCTCCTCGGTGAGGATGTCCACCTCCTGCACCTGGAAGTTGTCCTCCTCCATCATGTCCACAAAGGCGGGCATCATGGTGGCGGAGAGCATCTCCCCGTGGCCGGTGACAAGGGACATCACAGGCACCGTGTCCATGTTCACCACTTCCAGGGCCCCGGCCAGGGCGCTGTCCACCTTGGAGTTGATGGTGGAGCCCGTCTCCTGGCTGACGATGAACAGGTCGTTGACCGTCAGCACCTTGTAGCGCAGGTCGGACTTCACCAGCAGCTTGCCGGTGGAGAGGGCGTCGGACTCATACTCGCTGATAAACTCCGGGTTGGTGTCCGGGTCCACGTACTCCATGGAGATCAGGGGGTTGGCCTCCACCAGGCGCTTGACAAGGCTTGCCACCTGGCTGTACTGCATGCCCCGCTGCACGTAGGAGCTGTAGATCTGGTTCTGCTCATAGCCCTCCTGGGTGCCCATCAGGTAGATGGTCACCTCCCGGTCCACACTCTTGGCGATCTCCAGGGCCTGGTCGGAGAGGGAGTTCACCTTCTGGGCGGTCAGGTCCACGTCCAGAGAGGGGAAACGGTCCGTCAGGGCCGAGACAAGGACGTTTAAAACCACCACAATGGCGATGAACACCACCGAAAGGGCCGTGGCCATGCCTCCCCGTTTGAGCTTGTTCCAGTTAAAGGGCGTTTTCTCTTTCTTTTCCGGGGCCTTTTGGGGGGCCGCCTGCTGAGGCGCCTCCTGCTGGGGAACTTCCTGCTGGGGGGCCTCCTGCCGAAGCTCGGGGTTCGTTTGGGTCTTGTTGGGTTCCATATGCTCTCTCCTCCTTTAGCTCCAGCGGCGGCTCTCCACCTTGCGGGCGGTGAGGAAAAGGAACACCGCCGCCACGCTCAGGAAGAACACCGTGTTGGAAATGCTGAAAATACCCTGGGTAAACACGTCGTACCGGTTGTTGAAGGAGATCCACTGGACCACCGCGGAGACCACCTCGCTGTCCACCGCGCTGCCCAGCATGTCCACATACATCAGCAGCACGGACACCAGGAAGGTGCCGATGGCGGCGATCACCTGGCTCACCGTCAGGCTGGAGATGAACACCCCAATGGCGATCATGGCGGCCCCGTAGAGGAGGGTGCCGATGAAGTTGCCCAAGATCACGCCCCAGGCCGGGGAGGAGAAGGTGCTCATCACGGCGGCGGGCAGCAGCCCGCCCAGGGCAGTGCCCACCAGGTACACAAAGAAGCAGGAGAAAAACTTCCCCGCCACAATGGCGCCCACCCCCACCGGCGCGGTGAGAAGGGCCTGGTCCGTCTTGTTTTTCTGGTCGTCCGACATGCTGCGCATGGTGATGATGGGGATAATCATCATGCAGAAGCTGAACATGGCGCCGTACACCGAGGGGATGTACCCCGAGGAGCCCAGGGTCATGGCCTGGTAGTAGTAAAAGCCGTACAGGGCGCAGAGCACCGCCACGCACACATAGCCGATGGGGGAGTTGAAAAAGGCCTTTACCTCCCGTTTAAACACAGCGATCATCCTCTATCCTCTCCTTTCTCAGGTTCGTCCCCCGGCTCTTTGGCCGGCTGCTCCCCTTCGGGGGCCTCCCCGGCGGCCTCCTGCTCCTCCTCCGGCAGGTAGGCGTTGTCGGCGCTGGTCAGGCGCAGGAACAGGTCCTCCAGGGTCAGGTCGCTGTTCTTCAGGGCCAGCATGGGCCAGCCCTTCTGGGACAAAAGGCCAAACAGGTCCCGCCGCACGTCGGCTGCGGGGTCCGTCTCAATGCTCACCTCAAAGGCCCCGGGCTCCTTCTCCCCCAGGGAGTAGACCTCCACCACCCCGGGCAGGCGGCCGATCTCCCTCACAAGCTCCTTCTCCGGGGCCTCGGCCCGCAGGGTCAGCCGGTGCTCGGGGGAGAGGTCGTGGGCCAGGGTGTCGGTGGCGCCGTCGGCCACCAGCTTGCCGTTGTTGATGACGATAATCCGCTCGCACACCGCCTGCACCTCCGGCAGGATGTGGGAGCTCAAAATCACCGTGTGGTTGCGGCCCAGGGTCTTGATGAGGGCGCGGATCTCAATGATCTGCTTGGGGTCCAGGCCCACGGTGGGCTCGTCCAGAATCAGCACCGGGGGGTTGCCGATCAGCGCCTGGGCAATGCCCACCCGCTGCTTGTAGCCCTTGGAGAGGTTGCCGATCAACCGGTTGTAGACGTTTTCAATCTTCACCAGCCGGCAGATCTCCTTTAAATGCTTCTCCCGGGGGAGTTTTGTCCCCTTGAGCTCGTACATGAACCGCAGGTACTCCTTGACCGTCATATCCTGGTACAGGGGGGGCTGCTCCGGCAGGTAGCCGATCTGGCGCTTGACCCCGTTGGGGTCCTCCAAAATGCTCTTGCCGGACACCGTCACCTCGCCGGAGGTGGCGGAGAGATAGCCTGTAACGATGTTCATGGTGGTGGACTTGCCCGCCCCGTTGGGGCCCAGAAAGCCCACGATGGTGCCCTCCTGGATCGTGAAGCTCACGTGGTCCAGCGCCAAGTTCTGCCCGTAGCGCTTGGTGAGGTTTTTGACCTCGATCATATCCGTGATCCCTCCTAAGTATCCTTCTGTCCGCCGGGGTTTTCCGGCAGCCCGAAATTCTAAGCGGGTCTTATTCTATCCCCCCATTGTGAAGATTTTGTGAAAGACCGGTGATTCTTTTGCCTTCCCCGGCCATTCCCCCGTTGACTTGGCGCCCCCTCATGCTCTACAATAGGGCTAGGAAACCCACAAGAGAGAGGAAGGGATCGCCATGGCGGAAATCCGCCCCTTTAAGGCCTTGCGCTACAATTTGGAAAAGGCTGGCTCCATCCAGGAGCTCACCTGCCCCCCCTACGACATCATCCCCGAGGAGCAGCGCCGGCAGTACCTGGCCCGCAACAGCCGCAACGTGATCCGCCTGGAGCTCCCCCGGGAGGGGGAAGACCCCTACGGCGAGGCGGCCCGGGTCCTGAAGGCCTGGCGGGAGGAGGGCGTCCTCCGGCAGGACGGGGAAGAGGGGGTCTATCTCTACGAGGAGGAGTTCCTCTCCCAGGTGGACAAGGGGGAGCGCCGCCGGGTGCTGGGGCTCGTGTGCCTGGTGCGCCTGGAGGACTTTGCAAACGGCGTGGTCCTCACCCACGAGGAGACCCTCTCCAAGGCAAAGGAGGACCGGTTCCGGCTCCTCGCGGCCACCCGGTGCAACTTCAGCTCCATCTACTCCCTCTACCACGACCAGGGGGGCGTCACCCGCAGCCGCCTGGAAAACCTGAAAAACAGCTGCCCGCCCCGCTACCAGTTCTCCGACGGCCTGGTGACCCACCGGCTCTGGGTGGTAAACGACCCCGAGGCCATCGCCGCCCTGCAGGAGGACTTCGCCGGGCGCAAGCTCTACATCGCCGACGGCCACCACCGCTACGAGACCGGCCTGCGCTACCGGGACCACCTCCGGGAGCAGGGGGCCTACTGCCCCGGCAGCGAGTACATCCTCATGACCCTCACGGACATGGCCGACCCGGGGCTGACGGTGTTCCCCACCCACCGGCTGGTCCGGGGCCTGGAGACCTTCGACCCCGGCGCCCTTCTTGCCGCCTGCGAAAAGGACTTCCAGCTCCTGCCCGCAGAGGACCTCTCCCAAAGCCAGCAGGCCCTGGACCGGCTCTACCGGGAGGGCAGGCACGCCTTCGCCCTCTACGCCGGGGGGGAATTCACGGTCCTCGCCCTGAAGGACCCCCAGGTCATGGACGCCCTCCTGCCGGACAAGAGCCCCGCCTACCGGCTGCTGGACGTGTCCGTCCTCCACAGCCTGGTGCTGGAGCGGCTTTTGGGCATCGATCGGGAGAACATGGCCAACCAGAAGAACCTGGCCTACACCCGCTCGGCCCAGGAGGCCGCGGCCTCGGTGGACCGGGGGAGGAGCCAGTGCTGCTTCCTTTTAAACCCCACCCGGGTGGAGGAGATCGGCCAGGTGGCCCAGGCGGGGGAGAAAATGCCCCAAAAGTCCACCTACTTCTACCCCAAGCTCATCACGGGCCTGGTGATCAACCCCCTGGACAACGGGGGCGCAAACTAAAAAAGGAGGGCCTTGCCCCATGAAGGAAAAAACCCTACAGGAACATGTGGTGTTCGACGGCCGCCTCATCCGGGTCCACGTGGACGAGGTGGTGCTGGAAAACGGGGTCCCCGCCCAGCGGGAGATTGTGGACCACCCCGGCGGGGTGAGCGTGGCGGTGCT
>CALWIE010000158.1 GCA_944380625.1 uncultured Clostridia bacterium | reverse complement strand
CACGTCTACCACATACACTTTTATGTGGTCCCCTTCCCGCACATTCTCCCCGCCGATCTGCTCGTTCTTGGGCAGCACGGCCTCGGCCTTGCCGATCTTCAGGGAGATGGCCCCGGTGCGGGGATCGATGCGCTCCACCAGGCCGCTGACCAGCTCCTGGTGCTTGGACTGGAACTCCTGCATCATCTGGCCCCGCTCGCTGTCCCGGATGCCCTGGCGGATGATGTTGCGGGCGGTCTGGGCGGCCACCCGGCCAAACTGCTTGGTGTCCAGCTTGATGCGCACAAACCGGCCGGGCACGGCGGTGGGGTCCACCTGCCGGGCCTTTTCCAGCAGGTACTGCCGGTCGGGATCCTCTACCTCCTCCACAATCTCCTTGCGCAGGTAGACGTTAAAGACCCCGTTTTCCCGGTCCACATCGATGTCCACATCCTCGTTGCCGTAGTTGTTCTTGCAGGCGGTGGAGATGGCCTTTTTGATTTTATCCAGCATGTATTCCGCCGGGATGCCCTTTTCCTTTTCCAGCAGGTCCAGGGCCAAAAACAGCTCTTCGTTGCCCTGCTTCTCCGGTTCCTTTTTCTTTGCCATGGTGTAGCTTCGCTCCTTTACTCTCCGTTTAGTCTTCCGTATCCTCCAGCCCCAGGATGGAGGAGCACTCCTTCCTCTCTACCGTGACGCTGGTCTCCCCGTCCAGCTGGATCTCCAGGGCGCCGCTTTCCTCCGCGCTCAGCAGGATCCCTGCAAGCTCCCGGGTGCCGTCCTCCAGGGGGCGGATCAGCCTTGCCCGCACCGGGCGCCCCACATAGGCCGCAAAGTGCTCGGGCCGGCTGAGCCGGCGCTCCAGCCCGGGGGAGGAGACCTCCAGCATGTACTCCTGGGGGATGGGGTCCTCCCGGTCCAGGGCGGGGCTCAGGGCGTGGGTCATGTCCACGCAGTCGTCAATGGAGACGCCGCCCTCCTTGTCGATGAACACCCGCAAAAACCACTCGGCCCCCTCTTTGACGAACTGCACGTCCCAAAGGGTGAGCCCCAGCTCCTTTGCCAAAGGGGCGCTCAGGTCCCAGACACGCTGGGCCACGTTTCCTTTTTTCTTGGGCGCAGCACTCACGCTCGATCCCATCCTTTCCCGGCCCTGGGGCCGCTTTTTCCCATTCTCGTCATAAGTAAACAAAAGAGCGGGTCGCCCCACTCTTTCATCATCCTACCTATACTGTGCCGATTATACCACCGAACCCCGGGAAAATCAAGGGTTTTTCCCAGGTTTTCTCACAGGGGGGCTCAGGCCTCCAGCTGCCGGGAGAGGAACAGGGAGGCTGCCCGCAGGCTCTCCAGGGCCTCGCCCCCCAGCTTTGCCGGGGAGCTCTCTCCCCGGAGGATCAAAACGGCCCCCATGGGGTCCCCGGCAGCCACCACGGGGAACGCCGCCATGGCCGCCCCGGTCGCCCCCTGGGCCACCGGCAGGGAGCCCCCGTTGGCCCCCACAAACTGCCCTCTGTTCTGGACCAGCTCCTCCAGCTGGGGGGAGAGGGGCTTTCGCAGCAGCTCCTTCTTGGCGGGGCCCGCCAGGGCGATCACCTGTTCGCCGTCGCACACGGCGGCAGCCTGGCCCGTAAGGGTCACCAAGGCCTCGGCGTAGGCCTGGGCCAGGGCGGACATCTCCCCAATGGGGGAGTACTTCTTCAGGATCACCTCGCCGGACACGTCTGTGAAGATCTCCATGGGCATCCCCTCCCGGATCTTCAGCGTGCGGCGGATCTCCTTGGGGATCACCACCCGCCCCAGGTCGTCGATCCTCCGGACAATTCCAGTGGCTTTCATACCATTCCTCCCGTAGCTTCTGCCGCGCCTGGGCGCGGCTTGTTTTCGTGAGGTTAGTATGCGCCGGGTTTTTTCCTTTATCCTTTTTTTCGCAGGGCGCCCCCGGAAGGGGCTTTACTTTTTCCCCTTTTCCCGGGCCCGGGCCTGGGCGGCCCGCTCCGCCTCTTCCTCGGGCAGTTCCTCCAGGCTGCCCGCCATCTCAAAGCGCTCCACCAGGGAGCTGGCGGGCTCTGACTCTGGGTCGCCCCGGCGGCCCCGGAAGGCCAGCTTCAGGGCGATGGGCGCGAAGACGGCGCAGCAGACCACCATGATGATCACCGGGCCGAAATAGGCGTCGGGCATCAGCCCCATGGCGGCGCCCCGGTTGGCAACGATCAGGGCCACCTCGCCCCGGCAGGCCATGCCCACGCCCACCTGGAGGCCCTCCCTCCAGGTGAAGCCGCACAGCCGGGCCCCCGCCCCGCAGCCAATGAGCTTGGAGAGGATGGCCACAATCACCAGCAGCACCGCGAACAAGAGGATCTGCCAGGACATCTCCGGCAACTGGACCTTCAGCCCGATATTCGCGAAGAAGACGGGGGTCAAAAGCAGGTAGGACAGGGGCTGGAACTTGGACTCCACATAGGCGCCCCGGGGGGTGTTCGCCACGATGACCCCGGCGGCGAAAGCCCCGATGATGTCTGCCACCCCGAAGACCTCCTCGGCGGCGAAGGCCATCAGCAGGCACAGGACAAAGGCCAGCAGCGGGAACCGGCGCAGGTTTTTCGTAAAGCGGTTCTCATACCAGCTGATCAGCCGGATGCCCAAAAAGGCCACCACCCCCACGAACACGAAGAACAGGAGGATCTTCAAAAGCACCAGGGCCACGTTCACCGTGTCCCCGGCGAGGCTGGTGACCACCGTGAGCACCACCAGCCCCAGAACGTCGTCGATGAGGGCGGCGGCCAGGATGGTGTTGCCCACCTTGGTGTTCAGCTTGCCGATTTCCTTCAAGGTCTCCACGGTGATGCTCACCGAGGTGGCCGTCAAGATGGTGCCGATAAACACGTGCTGGAGCCAGAGGTTGGAGCCCGTCTCCCCCGGGGAGAACAAAAAGCCCAGCAAAGCCCCCATGGCCAGGGGCACCAGCACCCCGATGAGGGCCACCAAAAACCCGGATTTCCCCGCGTTTTTCAGCTCCTTTATGTCGGTGGCCATGCCCGCGCCGAACATGATAACGATCACGCCGATCTCCGAAAGGCTGGTGAGAAAATCTGTGGGCTGGATGACGCCCAGCACCCCCGGCCCGAAGATGAGCCCCGCCAAAAGGGCCCCCACCACCTGGGGCAGCTGCAGTTTCCTGGTGACCAGCCCCAGCACCTTGGTGCTCAACAGGATGAGCGCCACGTCCAGCAAAAACCGATAGGATTCCATCTCTCAAAAAACCCCTTTCTCCCTTTCGCCGCATTTGTTTTTATTATACCGTATCCGCCCCGTTTTGCAAGGGAAAACCCGGGGAAAATTAGCCCTTCCCCCGCAAATGGGAGTGTATAGATAACTTCAACTCCCAGGGAACAAGCCCTGAGAGAATCTAAAATTTAAGAGGGTTGAAATTATGAAGAAAAGCAAGTTTCTGAAGAAATCACTTGCGATGCTTCTGGCTGTGATGCTGGTCG
>CALWIE010000157.1 GCA_944380625.1 uncultured Clostridia bacterium | reverse complement strand
GGAGGCGTACTGGGCCAGGGGGGACAGGGGGCTGTCGGTGATGGCCACGGTGGTGGCCTTTTGAGACTGGGCGTACTTCATGGTCTTCACGGCCTTTTTGGAGTACCGGGGGAAGCTGATGGCGATCACCGCGTCCCCCTCCCCAATGCGCACCATCTGCTGGAGGATGGTGGCCTCGCTGGTGGCCTCCACCAGGTGGACGGTGTCGAACACCAGGCGCAGGTAGTGGGCCAGGAAGGTGGCCAGGGCCAGGGAGCTGCCCGCCCCCAGCACATAGACCTTTTTGGCCCCCACCAGGGCCTCCACCGCCCGGTAAAAGGCCTCCCGGTCCACGTTTTCCTTGGTGCGCTTCAAAATGTCGATGTCCTGGTCCAGCACCTCGTCCAAAAGACGGTCCGCCGGGATGTTCCGGTAGGTGCGCTCCAGGCGCTGGACGCTGGTCATCTTGCTGCGGATCATCTCCTGCATGGCCTGCTGCAGGGCCGGGTAGCCGGAGTAGCCGATCTCCGTGGCGAACCGCACCACCGTGGATTCGCTGACCCCCACCGTCTGCCCCAGCTTGGAGGCCGTCATAAAGGCCACCTGGTCGGAGTGCTCCTCAATATACCGGGCAATCATCCGCTGGCCTTTGGAGAAGCTCCCGCTCTTTTGGCGGATGCGTTCGGCAAGCTGGCTGTTCATGTTCTCTCTTCCTTCCTTCCCATCAAGCTTTTCCGCGCCCGTGGGGCGCCCCCACGGGAAAGCAACACATACAGATTCATTTTACGGCGTTCCCCTGCAAAAATCAAGGGATTTAGCCAAGATTCTCTGGATTTGGGGAATTTATATGCAAGGAAAGCCCCCTCCCCATGCAAAAAGGACCGCCGCAAAGCTGCGGCAGTCCCTGTCTTTCCCCTATTTTCCCTTGAGAATCCTCCCCAGCCGGTCGTGAAGGCGGTTTAAGTACTGGACAATGAGCCCCTCCAGGGCCAGGTCGTACACCACGAACACCCCGTTGGCCAGCGCCCACAGGGCCGCAGGCCCCGCCGGGCCCAAAAAGGTGAAGGCCTCAAAGGGGATGCCCAGCACGTACACGGAGAGAAGAATCTCCAGCCCCAGGGCGGCGTTGAACACCAAAAGCTTCGCTCCATAGCGCAGCACCCGGCTGCGGATGCGCCCCAGCACGGCGAACAGGGCCGGGTAATAGCCGAAAAACACCAGGTAAAACAGGAAGGCCTCCCGGTCCGGGGCCAGCAGAAAGCCCAGCACGCTGCACACCCCATAGACCCCAAAGCCCCAGGGGAGCCCTGCCTCCACCACCACGGGGATCACCAAGCACCCGGCCAGGGCGGGCAAGGCCAAGGTGGCCATGGGGGCCGCGCCCGTCAGCATCAGCACCACCGTGGAGAGGGCGGCAACCACCCCGGAAAAGGCCAGTTTCATGGAATTTTTCACCGGACGGCCTCTCCTTTCTCAGCAGCAGGAGATCAGGTCGCCGCCCATGCACTCGCAGCAGCAGTCGGCGCAGATCAAAGTGGAGCACATGTCGCAGGAGTTGCAGCTCCCCGCGTTCATATTCATATTGGGCCGGTAGCCCCCGTAGACCCCGCTGCCCTGGTTCATGGCCTGGTTCAGGGCGGCGCTGTACTCCCCGTTGCCGGGGTCCATCTGGCAGGCCCGGGAAAAGTGGTCCTTGGCCTCCTCCAGCCAGCCCCGGCGGTAGAGCACCGATCCCTTTAAAAAGTACCACTCGGCGTTGCGCCGCTCGGCGGGCACGCCGTTTAAAATCTGTTCCGCGTCGGCGATGCGCCCGGACATGATCAGGCTGCGCACATCGTTAAAGCCGGAGTTCCCCCGGCTGCCCACGTTGTTGTAGGCGCCGTTGTAGCCCCGGTTCCCCCCGGCCTTGCGCTGGGCGGTGATGGCGTCGTAGGCCTCGTTGATCTCCTTCATCTTCTCATCGGCCAGGTCCTTTAATGGGCTGTCGGCGTACTGGTCCGGGTGGTATTTCTTGGCGAGCTTCCGGTAGGCGTCTTTTACCTCCTCGTCGGTGGCGGAGGGGGACACCCCCAAAACCTTATACGGGTCTGTCATACTGCGTCTCCTTTTCGGCGGCCCGCCCGGGGCAGGCCCATTGCCGTTGGTATATGGTCGTTCCTCTTGTATAGGTAAAGCCCCTTCGGGGCGGTCTTCCCAAAACAGCCGGGCCCGCTCAGGCCAGGTCCTCCGGCTCCGGCCGGCCCTTGCGCTTTTCCCGCACGTGCAAAAACAGGATCTCCCGCTGGATCTCCGGCAGGCCTTTTTCCACCACGTTTTCCAGAATGGGCCCGAAATCCCCCAGGTCGATCAGCTGGAAGGCCAGGAGCATCTGGGCCGCCGTAGCGTTCAGGGCCTGGTTCATGGCCCCGTCCGCGGCCTTGCGCTCTTCGGGGGAGAGGGTTTTCTTTCCCTCCAGCCCCAGCCGGGGGATAAAGGGGTTAAAGGCGCCCTCCTCCAGGTCTTCCTCCAGGTCGTCGGCGGCGTCCATCAGGTAGACCCACCGGCCCAAAAAGTAGCCGAACCGCTCCAGAGCCGCCTTTTGCAGCCCGTTGCAGGCAAGCTCCCCAAACAGGGCCTCCAGCAGCCGGGCCGTGGGCTCGGCGCACGCGTCCACCCCGGCGCGCTCCCTCTCGGCGGCGGCTTGGGCCTCCATGGCCTTTTGGGCCTCTGCGGCCAAAAAGGGGAACTCCGCCCCCGCCTTTTTCGCCTTGGAGGAGACAAAGGGCAAGCACAGCCGGCTCCCCAGGGACTTCCAAAAGCCTTCGTCCTCCAGGTCGTCCCGGAGCTTGTGGTAGGTCAGCAGGACAGACAGGGCCGCCGCCCGGTGATAGGCTTCCCCGGAACTCTCCAGGTAGTCGCACTTTTTCAGCGGGTTCATCACGCAGCGGCCGTGGCGCAGGGTGAGCTTTGTCTCCTTTAGGGAGAGGGCCAGCAGGGCGTAAAAGGTGCAGTCGTAGCTCAGGGTAAAGGAGGCCGCCCGGCCGTAGTGGTTTTTCAAGGCCCGGCACAGCTGGCAGTAGGCCGCCTTGTACTGGTCGTACTGGCGCACCAGCAGCTCCGATTTAAAAGGCCGCACATAGCCAAACATACCGCACCCGCCCCGGAAGGCTTTCCTTTCTGGCGGGAGACCCGCCCTTTTCCCGCACCTTATGCGGAATTTATTGTATCCCATTCCGGCGAGAAGGTGTTGAACACACTGTGAACAATTATAGTCGAAACCGGGGAAAAAAGCAAGAAAAACCGGGGGTGGGAGACTTTTCTCCCACTCCCGGCCAAAGTTTTCCCCCAAGGGCTCACACCGGGGCCCCCAAGAAGCAGTAGCTGGCCTGGCCGCTCCACTCCTGGGTGCCGGACCACACCCCGGTGACCTGATAGACCCACTCCCCTTTCAGCATGGTAAAGCCGGAGGCGCCGGCCTCCACCTCTTGGGGCGGGGTGTCCGTCTCCCCCCAGGCGGAGGCGGGCCAGGCCTCCACCGTCACCTGATCCGGAGCAAGGCCCTCCCAGGTGAAGTCCACCCCCTCAATGCCGATGAGCCACAGGATGTCCTCCTGCCTCTCCAGGGGATGGGCCCCGGCTTCCTCCAGGTCCTTCTGGGAGCCGTCGGGAAGCAGGGCGCTCCACTGAAGGCCCTCCGGGCGCAGGGTCAGCTCCTCGTGGGAGGCCTCGCAGAACAGGGTGAGCCTGGGCGGGGCGTAGGGGAATTTCTCCAAGGTCTGGTCCCGGTCCGTGGCCACAAAGGCGTAATTCACCTCGCCGCCCCACTTGTTGTGGGAGACCCACCGGGCGCTGACCGTGTAGATCCACTCCCCCTCCTCCAGGGAGAAGCCGTAGTCCTCCCAGGGCACCTCCCGGCTCTCCCCGCCGGGGGAGAGGGCGGTGACAGTGAGCTGGTCCGGCTGGGGGCACTCCCAGGAAAGGCTCACCCTGTCCCCGGGCTCCCCGCTGAAGAAGGGCAGGTTGTCCCGCTCTTTGATGGGGCCGATGTAATCGTGCCCGCCCCCGGTGGCCACCATGCTGTCCAAAAAGTCCGAGGACCAATCCCCGCCGCCGCCCCGGGCCGCGGTGAGGGTCTCCTCCCCGCAGGACACCTCCATGGCGGGGGGATCCTCCACCATGGTGCCATCCTCCTCCAGGGCCAGAGCCTCCGGGGTGTTCACCCCCCAAAAGCAGTAGCGGGCCGTGCCGCCCCAGTCCTTGGGGCTGGTCCAGGTGAGGGTCAGCTCGTAGACCCAGCCCCCCTCCAGCAGCTGGAAGCCGCCCTCCTCCCAGGGGACCTCCTTCCCCTCTGCGGAGGGGTTCCCCCAGGCGGTGTCGGGCCAGGCCCGGACGGCCGCCTGGTCGGGCGCAAGGTCTGGGAACTCCCGGGCTGTGCGCAGCCAGGCCTTCCCCGCGCCGTTTAAGCGGGGCATCTCCCCCTGCAGCTCCAGGGGATGGGCGCTGTCGGCGATGGCGGAGACCTCTTCCCCACTCTCCGACCGGCAGGTCCACTCATAGCCGCAGGGGAGCATGTACACATACCCCAGCTCGCAGGCTGCGGCCAGGGAAGGGGGGTCGGCAAAGGCCCCGCCCGCCGAGGGCTCCGCGGCCAGGGGGGAGCCGTCCTCGCCGCCCGCCTCCTGGACCTGTGCGGAGGAGGAAGTCCCTCCCGCTGCCGGCCGGGAGGCGCCCTCCTCCCCGCCGCCGCAGGCGCACAGCAGCCCCAAGCACAGGGCGGCAAACAGAACCAACAGCTTTTTCATGGAAATCCACTCCTTCCTCCCGGCGGCCAACGCGTGTAAAGTCCTTTTTCCCTTTCATTATAGCACATTTGCCCTGGTCTGCAAGGGTATTTCTAAAAAATAGGCTCTATGGTGTATTCTTTTATATCTTTTGCTTCTAGCAGAGGTGTTCCCATCTGGAGGCATCCAAAAGAAAAACCTCCCCGGCATGGCCGGAGAGGCTTTTCTTACCCTTGCAGCAAAGGCTTTAAATACTGGCCGGTGTAGGAGCCCGGCACCTGGGCCACCTGCTCTGGGGTGCCGGCGGCCACAATCTGGCCGCCCCGGTTGCCCCCCTCGGGCCCCAGGTCGATGAGGTAGTCGGCGGTCTTGATCAGGTCCAGGTTGTGCTCGATGACCACCACGGTATTCCCCCCGTCCACCAGGCGCTGGAGCACGTCGATGAGCCGGTGGACGTCGGCGATGTGCAAGCCGGTGGTAGGCTCGTCCAGGATGTAAATGGTGCGCCCCGTGGACCGCCGGGAGAGCTCTGTGGCAAGCTTTACCCGCTGGGCCTCGCCCCCGGAAAGGGTGGTGGCGGGCTGGCCCACCTTCACATACCCCAGGCCCACGTCGTAAACCGTTTGCAGCTTCCGGGCGAGCTTCGGGATGTCCCGGAAAAAGTCCAAAGCCTCTTCCACAGTCATCTCCAGCACGTCGTAGATGCTCTTGCCCTTGTACTTCACCTCCAGGGTCTCCCGGTTGTAGCGGTGGCCCTTGCACACGTCGCAGGGAACGTACACGTCCGGCAGAAAGTGCATCTCAATGCGGATAATGCCGTCCCCCTGGCAGGCCTCGCACCGGCCGCCCTTGACGTTAAAGGAAAACCGACTGGCAGTAAAGCCCCGCATTTTGGCGTCCTGGGTGGAGGCAAACAGCTCCCGGATGTCGTTGAACAGGCCGGTATAGGTGGCCGGGTTGGACCGGGGCGTGCGGCCGATGGGGGACTGGTCGATCTGGATGACCTTGTCCAGGTGCTCCAGGCCCCGGACCTCCTTGTGTTTGCCCGGGTGGGCGTGGGCCCGGTTGAGGGAGGAAGCCAGCTTCTTGTAGAGGATCTCGTTAATCAGGGAGGACTTCCCCGAACCGGACACCCCGGTGACGCAGACGAACTCCCCCAGGGGGATTTTCACGTTGATGTTCTTCAGGTTGTTCTGCTGGGCACCCCGGATCTCCAAAAATTTGCCGTTTCCCTTGCGGCGTTTTTCGGGGACTTCCACCTTCCGCTTTCCGCTCAGGTACTGGCCCGTCAGAGAGGCTTCGCAGCTCTCGATGTCCTTGGGGGGCCCGGCGAAGACCACCTCGCCCCCGTGGACCCCGGCCCCTGGACCGATGTCCACCAGGTAGTCGGCCTCCCGCATGGTGTCCTCGTCGTGCTCCACCACAATCACCGTGTTGCCCAGGTCCCGCAGGTTTTTCAGGGTGTTTAAAAGCTTGTGGTTGTCCCGCTGGTGCAGGCCGATGGAGGGCTCGTCCAGGATGTAGAGCACCCCCATCAAAGAGGAGCCGATCTGGGTGGCCAGGCGGATGCGCTGGCTCTCCCCGCCGGAGAGGGTGCCCGAGGCCCGGGAGAGGGTCAGGTACTCCAGCCCCACGCTCTGCAAAAAGCCCAGCCGGGACTTGATCTCCTTTAGAATGGGCGCGGCGATCATCCGCTCCCGGTCGGTGAGCTCCAGGGCGTTTACAAACTCCAGGGCCTCGGTGACGGACTTGTCGCAGAAGGCGCTGATGTTCACGCCCCCCACCGTCACCGCCAAGCTCTCCGGGGAAAGCCGCTGGCCGTGGCAGGCGTCGCAGGGGACGGCGCTCATATAGCTTTCGATCTCCTCCTTGATCCAGGAGGAGGAGGTCTCGTTAAAGCGCCGCTCCAGGTTGTTGATGATGCCCTCAAAGGGGGCGGAGTAGCTGCCGGAACCGTATTCGCTCTCCCGGCGGAGCTTGATCTTCTCCCCCTTGGTGCCGTAGAGGAGCACGTCCACAATCTCCGGGGGCAGCTCCCCAATGGGGGTGTCCAGGGAGAAGTGGTAGTGTTCCGAAAGGCCCTTCATATACATGGCGGCAATGGTGCTGCCCTCCATGGCCCAGCCGCTGGCCTTGAGGCCCCCCTTCCGGATGGACAGCCGCTTGTCGGGGATGATGAGCTCCGGGTCGATCTTCATAAACACCCCCAGGCCGGTACACTTCTTGCAGGCGCCGAAGGGGTTGTTGAAGGAGAACATCCGGGGGGAGAGCTCGTCCACGCTGACGCCGTGCTCCGGGCAGGCGTAGTTCTGGGAGAACACGATGTCCTCCCCCTCCAGCACGTTGATGACGACCATGCCGCCGGTAAGGCCCGAGGCCGTCTCGATGGAGTCCGCCAGCCGGGAGCGGATGTCCGCCTTGATGACCAGCCGGTCCACCACAATTTCGATGTTGTGCTTTTTGTTTTTCTCCAGCTGGATCTTCTCGTTTAAGTCGTACACCAGGCCGTCCACCCGGGCCCGGACAAAGCCGGACTTCCGGGCGGCCTCGAACTCCTTCTGGTGCTCGCCTTTTCTCCCCCGGACCACCGGGGCCAAAATCTGGATGCGGGTTTTCTCCGGCAGGGAGAGCACCTGGTCCACAATCTGGTCGATGGTCTGCTGCTTGATCTCCCGGCCGCAGATGGGGCAGTGGGGGATGCCGACGCGGGCGTACAAAAGCCGCAGGTAGTCGTAAATCTCCGTCACCGTGCCCACGGTGGACCGGGGGTTTTTGGAGGTGGTCTTCTGGTCGATGGAGATGGCCGGGGACAGGCCGTCGATCATGTCCACGTCGGGCTTTTCCATCTGGCCCAGAAACATCCGGGCATAGGAGGACAGGCTCTCCACATAGCGCCGCTGGCCCTCGGCGTAAATGGTGTCGAAGGCCAAAGACGATTTCCCAGAGCCGGAAAGCCCCGTGAGCACCACCAGCTTGTCCCTGGGGATGGTGACGTCAATATTCTTCAGGTTGTGCTCCCTGGCGCCGTGGACGACGATTTTATCTAAGCTCATGGCAGTTCCCTCTCTATCCTATCAAATCTCAATCACCGCTGCCCCGTCCGGATAAAATGGGCCAGCTC
>CALWIE010000156.1 GCA_944380625.1 uncultured Clostridia bacterium | reverse complement strand
GGGGATCACCCCCGCAGGCGCGGGGAAAAGATGTACGACGCGGAGCTGGCCTGGCCCTATTGGGGATCACCCCCGCAGGCGCGGGGAAAAGGCCATGCCGGCCAGCACGGCGGCCCCCGCCTTGGGATCACCCCCGCAGGCGCGGGGAAAAGACTAAAAGGATCCCTGTCTTGAGCCATTCTGCTCAGGTGAAAGCTTCGTTTTCCTTTAGTTTCTCATAGAGCGAAAAAAGGATTTCGCAATCGCCCAACGCCCTGTGAGGGGCTGAAACGTCCAGGGAAAAGCGCGCTGCCAGGGTGGTCAGCTTGAAGTCTGGCACGTCAAACACTTTCCTTCGGGCTGCGCTCAACAAGTCCACGCAGCGGTTTGTAGGAGGACGTATTCCACAGGCCCGGCACGCCTCTTGCAGAAACCTCATATCAAAGGGCAGGTTATAGCCTACGATGGTATCCTCCCCCAAAAACCGCAAGAACTCCGGCAACACCTCTTCCAAAGGCCGGCCCTCCCGCTCCACCAAAGCACTGTCAATCCCGGTGAGGGCCAGGACCGTTTGGGGGACGCCCTTCTCTTGGGAAACCAGCCTGGAAAACGTCCCGGCTTTTTGGTTTTCTCTCACCCGGATGGCGCCGAACTCCAAAATTTTGTCCTGCCCGGGAGAGAGCCCTGTCGTCTCCAGGTCGATAATCACAAAGGAGCGATCCCGTTTTTCGGAGGCCCTGCGCTTGCGGTCTGCCATCTGGCGTTTTGCGGCTTTGCTAAACCCCGGTTTCAGCGTTTCCTCCGTCGCAGAAGAGGAGGGAAGCGGGCGGCGGATCAACTGGACCCCCTCATAGTCCACCGGTTTCCAAGAGGTGTTGTGGACTCTAAAGTCCATGCGCTGCTCGTTGTTCGCGGAGAAGACCATGGTGGCACGGCCGTTTTTCAGGTTCTCACACACCCTTTGCCAAATAGCCTCCCTCACCCGTGGGTTGACGTTGCCCACATACACGCCGGTATTCACCTCTTGCAGCCATTTGGACAGGTCTCCCCGCAGCCTGGGAGGGCAGTCCGTCATGGTGATTACAACGATTACCGCTCACTCCCTTCCTTCGGAATAGTTGACGCCGTGTTCTACCGTTCCCTGTTGGTTGTCCCACAGATAGATGGCTTCCTCGGCGCTGTCCCTTTCGTCTTCCGGAAGCAGCAGAAACCGGATGTCGCGGACCATGCGCTCTAAAATGTGCTGGGATACCATCGCGTCCCGGACTCTCCGCCGGACAACAGAGGGCAGGTCTTCCGGATCTTCCGCCGCAACCTCAAAGGCGATGGGGATTGTGACCTCCGCTTTATAGAGGTCGGCAATATCGTAGACAAAGGAGCGCTCATGGCCCACATGGACAAATCCCAGTCCCGGGGAACATCCCAGAGAGACAATGACCGCATAGGCCAGCCCATACAGGCAGGCATGGCCGGCGGAAAGGGCTTGGTTCACCTTGTCGCCGGCGGAAAAATCCTCCGGCTGATACTCCCGCCCGTTCCAAGGGACGCCGGTCTTTTGAGAAGCTGCCCGGTAAGCTCTGCGCACCCGGCTGCCCTCCCTGCCCCGCAGCTGCTGCATGGTCAACCCGGCCACATCCTCATCTGGAAAACGCAGCTGGTACATCTTACGCACTACGCCCAAATGCTTGCGCGTGTTGCTCACCAATTCCGCCTGGCGCTGGAGCAGCCCTGCCCTGGTGGTGAGAGGGCGTCCGTGGGCGTAATACCGCACCCCATGCTCCCCCACCCACACAGCGCCAACGCCTGTGTCCCCCATGAGCTCCATGGCCCGGTGGGTCACCCGCGTGCCAGGCCCTAGGAGCAAAACGGTAATGGCTGCGGCGGGAATGTGTACAATCCCCTTTTCGTCCGTCACAGTGATCGCCCCATCCTGCCTGCCCAAGGTGCAGTGCTCCAAATAGAGGAAGGTCATCCGGTCCTTGATCTGGGGCAGCGCTTGCAGTTCTGGGCGAAGGATGCCTGGGATCTCAGCCATGATTGGCACCCTCCTTTGTAACCGTCAGAAGGCCCTGCCCATAGGCTTTTCCCCGGCCGATCCCCTCTGTGAGGACCTGGCGAAAGAGAAGGGGGTCAGTCACTTGCAACACGCCTTCATACACGACAGAGAGCAGCGTGACAGGCCTTCCCTGTCGTCCCTTTCGGAACCGCAGCCACCGGGACCCTGTCACCTGTAGGCTTTGCAGGCAAAAGCCATGCTTCTCCCCCCGTGTTCGGATCCACTCCTCTTGAAATTCCGGGGTGATGTGGGCCTGCACTTTCCCCCTTTCCCCAGGGTCCGATGGAGGGGCTTTACTGACGGTGGGATTGGCCGCCAGCCGGAAGCGCCAAACGCTGCCCGGCAGGATCCGCTCCAACAGGGGATCGTAAGATTTGGTCTCCCCCGGCTCCCCCGACCCGAACTGCTCCTCGATGCCGGACAAGTCCGGCGCATCCTCGCTGAGGATCAGCAAATAGAGTTTTCCCCCCAGTGGGTCCAGACGCCACAGCCGGCGGCGGCGTTCTCCGGGGAACGCCTGCTCCACCGCCCCGTGAAACCGCTGGGGATTTGCCAGCGCGATCATAGTGGCTCTCTTGTGAAGGTCCAAGGGCACTCTTGATAAATACACGGGATCACCTCACAGTTCTGCAAAAGCGTCGTGCTCTGTGGAGGGCAATCCCCCCTTGTCCTCCCGGGCCAGGCGATACCCAAACTGCCGGTGGGTCTGGCTGAAAGAAAGGGGCAGGTCCCGCTGAGGCACCGCGCCCGGCTCCCCGGGAGCGGCGTCCAGCACCATTCTTCCCGGGGCGGGGCCTGGCCGCCGCCATGCAGGCGCCAAAGCCGGCTCTTCCGCCAGGGCGGTCTCCAGGTCTTTCTGCCGGATCCCCAAGCACAGGGGCATGGTGGGAGGGCAGGAGCGGCGTCCCAAAAACAGCGGGTACACAGGATTGCGGAGGGCTTGGGCGAGATCACACAAAAAGGCATCGTCCTGGCTTTCCAGCCCCGCCAGGAAAATCGCGTCTGTCAGGTAGTGCCGGTAGGTGATATAGGGGACGATTTTCTCCCCCTTACGGGTCTTTTCCTCTTTTCGGGCCACATGGTAGTCCACCAGGAAATCCCCCTCCTGGTCCACCCGCACCCCAAAGCGCAGTTGGTTTAACGGGATCAGCTTTTCCGGTTCCTCCCGCCCGATTCCCAGGGCAGCCGCCAAAAGCCCCACCACACCGCTTTTGGTGGGCTCCCGGTTGGTTTTTCTGGTTTCAAATTTGGAGTCCACGCCCCAGGACTGCAGGGGTGCTGCCAGGCGCAACAACAAAGTAGCCATCAGGACACCTCGAATTCATCCAGCCGCTGGGACACCGCCTGGGAAAGCCCGGCCAGCATGGCCCGCAACGGCAGAGGGGAAGCCAGGCTCTCCAAGCCCTTGCCCACGGTAAAAGCGCCGGAAGGTTCCCCGGTAAAATCCGAATAGACCTGCTCCGCGTAGGAGACAAGCCGCTGTTTGGAGGGTTCCGCGTACCCGTGGGCCGTGGAGGGGACCGCTTGCTCAAACGCCCCGCACAGGTTGACAGGCTGGTCGTCCCGCAACGTTATGTAAACGGCGTCCGGCAGGGTGCGGTTGGCAAAGGTATTCTGTTTTCCCGTGGGCATGGAGCGGATGAAGGCCTCGGCAAAGGCCTCCACCCCTTTGACAGCGTCCTCTTTTCCCAGATACCCTGCCAGCTCCAGCACATTCACCGTGGCATAGCGGTACAGGGTGGAGGAATTGTACTCCACAGTGCCCAGGTGCCCGGCGCCGGCGTTGTCCTCTGGGGCGCAGTCGTCCACAGCGGTGAAGTAGTCGTATTCGTTTTGCACCCGGTGCGTGGAGATGCTGTGGGCAACCTGGGCCGAGGCGTCATAGTTCAGCGTGGGGTCGCTGGCCACCATGCGGCCAAACAGGGCCATGTCGATGGAAGGGGCCTTATCCAGCGCCTCGTGGTAGGCCTTCTTGTCGGAAGAACCTTCCACAATCAGGGCTGCCAGCGCTTTGGCCTGGGAATGGCTGAGAAAGAAGAGGGCGTCCAGGTCGCCGGAGTTCTTTTTTGAGAGGGCCAGACCTGCGTGCTCCATAGCCTTTTGAGCCAGTTTTTCCCCGTCTTGCTCCGGCGCGATCTGTTTGATTTCCTCCGCGAGTATGCCCAGGACCTTTTTTGTACGCTCCCCCATCTGCTCCGCCTTTAACAGCTCCTCGCGGAACATGGTTCGCATGGCGTGTTTCCAGGCCTGGGAAGAGACGCGGGCCCTTCGGACCCCGCCGTACACGGCGGTTTTAGGGCTGCCTGTGTCGTCCCGGTTCACACAGCTGGGGGGCACCGTCTGCAACACATGGAGATCTACATAGAGACGCTTATTCATGGGAGTCCTCCTTTTCTTGTACTTCCTGGGTTTCATGGGGCTGATAGAAGTAGTCCTGCCCCCACCGCAGCTTTACCCGGGGGGCGCTGTCTGGAAATTGCAGTTCAAAGAGGTCGAAGGCCAGTTGGGGATAATCCAAGGGCAGGCCCTCGCTCCTTAAAAGCTGGATCAATCCCCGAAGGTGGTGGGAAACCTCCTCCATGCTGTCGGAGGTAATCAGGGCACTGAAACGCTTAAAGGCGCCGCTCTCCTGGGGGTCTTCCCTCTGCCCGGCCGCAAGCCGGCGCACCGCCTGGCCAATTCCCGCGCCCTGGGCGCACATGGGTTTATCCTGGCTTTGCTGATGCAGCGCAAAGAGTGTCAGCGCCAAATAGACGGCCCACTCGGCCGCCGTGGGGCTGCCCCTTTGGGCGAAAAACTCCGTCGGCATCTCTTGGAGAAAGCTCCCCCACAGTTCGGGCAGTTCCCCTGGTGATCGGCCAATTCCCCGGCGGAGATTGGCCAGGGCCGCCCGGCGGGGATGTTCTGGCAGGGCTTGTATCTGCCGGATGCGGCGTTCCGCCAACCCGGCAACTTCCTTCGCGGTCATACTGTATTCCCTCCTTTTTCTCCGTAGATCCTACCCAGTTCCCACAAGAACCACCCAAACGCCTTTGGCGCCGCGTGGTACAGTTTGAGCTCCTTGTTTCCCTTTTTGGTTTTTTCACACCGGCCCACC
>CALWIE010000155.1 GCA_944380625.1 uncultured Clostridia bacterium | reverse complement strand
AGGGAAATCCCCCGCACCCGGGGCGCCCGGGCCCCGGGGGAGAGCCGGGTGCCGCCGCACTCCGGGCACACCTCCTCCTTGAGGAATTTCTCCACCCGCTTCATGCCTTTTTCGTCCTTGACCTTGGAGAGGGCGTTTTCCACGGTGTACACGGCGCTGTAATATGTGAAATCCAGCTCGGCTGCGTCGTTGGAGTTCTTGGGCTTGTAGAAGATGTGCTTTTTCACCGCAGGCCCGTCAAAGACGATGTGCCGCTCCTCCGGGGTCAGGTCCTTAAAGGGCACGTGGGTGCGCACCCCCATGGCCCGGCACACGTCGGTCATCAGGGACCACATCAGGGTCTTCCAGGGCAGCACGGCCCCCTCGTCAATAGAGAGGCTCTCGTCGGGCACCAGGGCGGAGCGGTCCACTGTGCGCACAACGCCCGTGCCGCCGCAGGCCCGGCAGGCTCCCTGGGAGTTAAAGGCCAGCTCCTCCGCCGAAGGGGCGTAAAAGCTCTCCCCGCACACCGGGCAGACGATGGCCTGTCCGGCCGCCACCGCCAGGGTGGGAGGGCAGTAGTGGCCGTTGGGGCACCGGTGGCTCGCCAGCCGGGAGAACAGCAGCCGCAGGGAGTTGAGCAGCTCCGTGCCCGTGCCGAAAGTGCTGCGGATGCCTGGCACGCCGGGCCTCTGGTGCAGCGCCAGGGAGGCGGGGATGTACAGCACCTGGTCCACGTCCGCCTGGGCCGCCTGGGACATCCGCCGCCGGGTGTAGGTGGACAGCGCCTCCAGATACCGCCGGGAGCCCTCGGCGTACAGCACCCCCAGGGCCAGGGAGGACTTCCCCGACCCGGATACCCCGGCGATGGCCGTGATGCGGTTTAAGGGGATGTCCACATCGATGTTTTTCAAATTGTGCACCCGGGCCCCCCGCACCTGGACGGCCTGGGGCGCCTGAGCCTGGGACCCCATGGAAAACCACCTTCCCTTTTCTCAAAACAGGGCGAACGCCCTCAGCGGTTTGCGCCGGCAGCTTTGCCCAAAACCTGCTTGCCCGCGAACTGCACCAGCAGGAACCCCACCACGCAGGTGAGAAGGATCTCCGGGAGCATGTAGCTGCCGTTGTAGATCAAGGAGTAGGCCACGGCCAGGGCAGTCCCAGAGGCGCCGGCGAGCCCGGGGATAAAGAGAGCGATAAAGTCCTGCATGTCCCCCATGGACATGAACTGGGCCCACAGCAGCCATCCGGAGAGGAAGGAGCAGGCGTAGCGCAGAAGGCCGGTGACCAAGCACCCCAGGGTAAAGGCCGCCGAGTCCCTCTTCAGCCGCCCCCGGAACATGCCGGCCAGGCCCAGCACCGTAAAGGCGGCCAGGTAGTCCAGAAGGATGGAGCCCACCACCATCAGCGCGGAGATGCCCTTTAGGTCGTCCAGGCCGAACAGCAGCTGCAAGACGCTGAACACAAACCCAGCCGCGACGCCCCATTTCGGGCCGCAGCGGTAGCCGTAAAACATGATGGGCAGCATGGAGCACAGGGTGACAGATCCCCCGTAGGGCAGGTCAAAGGCCTTTAAAAAGCTGAGCACCGTGGCCAGCGCCACCATGATCCCGCCCAGGGTCAAGTTTTGGATGCGTGTGGAAGATCGGTTCATTTTCTATTCCCTCCTGTAATGCGCCTGCCGCTTTTTGGAAGAACCGGCAGGGCCGCCCCGTTCCCTTCGGGGCGCAAGTTTTTCGAAACCGCAGACCATTTCAGACCCAGCCCGGCCTTTTGTCAATAAAGGGAAGGGGGAGGGGGAAAGAGAAAACTTGCCGGGGTTTTTCGTATTTTTGTATTGCGGAGCAGGGCAAAGGGTATTATAATACAAGTAACCATTCAAAAGAAAACGGAGGAATGTACCAATGGCTTCCATTACCAAAGATACCATCATCGGCGAGATCCTGGACATGGACCAGACGACGGCTCCCTTTTTCCTGGAGATGGGGATGCACTGCCTGGGCTGCCCCTCTTCGCGCGGAGAGACAGTGGAGCAAGCCTGCGCGGTCCACGGCGTCAACGCCGACGAGCTGGTGGAAAAGCTCAACGAGCACCTGAAGAACAAGTGAGAGAGTAACGCAAAACAGCTGCCGCGCGACAACCTTCTGCCGGGCGGCAGCGCTTTTGTCTGGGGGGAGTATCCATGCGGCCATTGTTTCAGCTGGGCCCGCGGCTGGCCCTGTGCGCCGGCTTTGTCCGGGAGGGGGCGGCCCTGTGCGACGTGGGCACGGACCACGCCTACCTGCCCATCTGGCTTTTAAAAACCGGGCGGGTGCCCCGGGCCCTGGCCTGCGACATAAACCCCGGCCCCCTGGAGGCGGCCCGCCGGGACGGGGAAAAGTACGGCGCGGGGGAGGGGCTCTCCCTGCGGCTGTCCGACGGCCTGAGGAGGGTCTTCCCGGAGGAGGCCCAGGACGTGGTCATCGCAGGCATGGGGGGCGGGCTGATCCTTCGCATCGTGTCGGAGACCCCCTGGCTGCGGGACCCGGAAAAGCGCCTCATCCTCCAGCCCATGAGCTCCGCCCCGGAGCTGCGCTTGGGGCTTTCGGACCTGGGGTTTGGGATCCTGGAGGAGCGCGCCGTGGTGGACGGAGGAAAGGTATACTCTGCCTTTTCCGCCCAGTACCGGGGCTCCCTCGAGGAGCAGGGCCCCCTCTACCCATACATGGGGAAACTCTCCCCCGGGGGACCTGCCGTGGAGGCCTATGCCCAGAAAGTCCTGCGGGAGCTCTCCGCCCAGCGCCGCGGGGCCCTGCACACCGGGGAGGCCTCCCGGGCCGCCCAGCTGAAGGCATGTATCGGGGAGATCCAAGAGCTCTATCTGGGCGGGCCCCAAAGGAAGGAGTGAACCCAAGTGGCGCGTATTTGCGACATCTACGACATCATCGACGCGGTGGCGCCCTTTTCCACCGCCCTGGGCTTTGACAATTCCGGGCTCCTGGTGGGGGACCCCAACACCCCCGTGACCCGGGTCCTGCTGGCTCTGGACATCACCCCCGCCGTGGTGGACGAGGCGTCCTCCATGAACGCCAACCTGATCCTCTCCCACCATCCGGTGATCTTCCACCCTGTCAAGTCTCTGGGCCCCCGGGACGGGGCCTACCAGCTCGCAAGCCGGGGCATCGCCGCCCTGTGCTGCCACACCAATTTGGACCTGTCTCCCGTCTGCGGGGTAAACGTGGCCCTGGGCAGCAAGCTGGGGCTTAAAAACCTCCGCCGGGAGGACGTGTTCGGGGAGGACTGCGTCCTCTTTTCCGGGGAGCTGGAAGAGCCCCTGGAAGGGGAGGCCTTCGCCGCCCTGGTCAAGGAGAAGCTCTCGGCCCCCGGGGTGAAATTTTCCCCGGGGGACCGGGAGGTGAAAAAAGTGTTCTTCTGCTCCGGCGCCGGCGGGGAATTCCTTTCCCAAGCGGCCTGCCGGGGGGCGGACGCCTACCTCACCGGAGAGATGAAGCACCACGAGGAGCTGGAGGCGGCAGCCTCCCGGTTGACCGTGGTGGCGGCGGGGCACTACCACACCGAAAAGGTCTTCGCGGAGTTTTTGGCCTCCTACCTCAGGCGGCGCCTGCCCGGCACGGCGTTTCTCCTGTCCCAGGCCGAGGCGGCCCCCATGGGGACTTTGTAAACAGGCATATCGCCGGAAAGGACTTACATATCTATGGCACTGGACGGAGCGTTTTTGCGGCACATCAAAACAGAACTGGAGGAAAAGCTCCTGGGGGCCCGGGTGGATAAGATCCACCAGCCCAACCGGGAGGAGCTGGTCGTCGCCTTCCGCACCAGGGAGGCGGCCTTCCGGGTGCTGTTTTCCGCCCGGGCCAACTCGGCGCGGGTACACTTTACTTCCATCCCCCTGGAGAACCCCAAGCAGCCGCCCATGCTCTGTATGCTGCTGCGGAAAAAGCTCCTGGGGGCAAAGCTCGTGGCCATCCGCCAACCGGAACTGGAGCGGCTTCTCCACTTTGATTTCGACGCCCTCAACGAGCTGGGGGACCACGTGACCCTCACCCTCACCATGGAGGTCATGGGGCGCTACAGCAATATCATCCTCTCTGGGGAGGACGGGAAAATCATCGACGCCCTCAAGCGGGTGGACGCCGAGATGAGCTCCCAGCGGCTGGTGCTGCCGGGGCTCTCCTACCGGCTGCCCCCGCCCCAGGACAAGCTCTGCCCCCTCTCTGCCGACCGCCGGCAGCTGGTGGAAGCCCTGGAGGCCCTTCCCCGGGACATGGAGCTCTCCAAAGGATACCTGTCCGTCCTGCAGGGGGTGTCTCCCATCGTCTGCCGGGAGCTTGCCCACCAGGTGGGCCGCGGGCGGGAGCTCACCGTAAAGACCCTCTCCGAGGAGCAGCTTTTCCGGGCGGGGTTTTTCTACCAGCAGCTCCGGGAAAAGGTGCAGGAGGTCTCCGGCAGGCCCTTCATGGTGGTGGGCCCCCAGAAAAAGCCCATGGACTTCTCCTTTTTGGAGATCCACCAGTACGGCGCCTCCGCCCTTATAAAGGAGATGGAGAGCTTTTCTCTTTTGCTGGACGAGTTCTACCGGGAGCGGGACAAGCAGGAGCGCATGCGCGTCCGGGAGCAGGACCTGCTGCGGCTGCTCTCCACCCACTCGGAGCGACTCTCCCGGAAGATCAACGCCCAGCGGGGAGAGCTGGAGCAGTGCGAGAACCGGGACGCCCTCCGGGTGGCGGGGGACCTGCTCAGCGCCAACCTGTACGCCATCCCCAAGGGGGCGGCCTCGGTGGACCTGCCCAACTTCTACGAGGAGGGGCAGCCCCTGTTGCACATCAAGCTGGACCCGGCCCTGACCCCCAACCAGAACGCCCAGAAGTACTACAAGGAGTACCGCAAGGCAAAGACCGCCCAGGAGAAGCTCACCGAGCAGATCGCCCTGGCCCAGAAAGAGCTGGAATACCTGGAGAGCGTCCTGGACGCCCTGGCCCGCGCCGAGACAGAGCGGGACCTGGCGGAGATCCGGGCAGAGCTCCAGGAACAGGGCTACCTCCGGAAGCTCCGCAGCAAAAAGGAGAAGCCCGCGGCCGCCGGCGAACCCATGAAGTTCACCACCTCCGACGGCTTTACGGTGCTGGTGGGGCGAAACAACCGGCAGAACGACCGCCTCACTCTGAAGACAGCCAACAACAACGACGTCTGGTTCCACACCAAAAACATCCCCGGCTCCCACACGGTGCTGGTCACCCAGGGGAAGGCCCCCACCCAGACCGCCATGGAAGAGGCGGCAAAGCTGGCAGCCCTGCACAGCCGCGCCAAGGATTCCGCCCAGGTGCCGGTGGATTACACCCAGATCCGCCATGTGAGCAAGCCTCAGGGGGCAAAGCCCGGCATGGTGATCTACGTCCAGTACAAGACCATGTACGTGACTCCCCCAAGGGAGGAGGGCTGAGGCGCCCCCGGGGCCCAGGCCAAGCGCGTGCGGAAGGGAGCGATCCATGTGGTGAAAAAAGAGGTGACCCTCACAAACCGGGAAGGGTTCCACGTGCGGCCCGCCGGGCTGTTCTCCAACGAGATGCAGCGGTTCCAGGCCGAGGTGTGGGTGTGCCGCGGCAAGACCGTGGCCAGCGGGAAGAGCATCATGAACCTGATTGCCGCAGGGATCCAGAGGGGGGACCGGGTGGAGATCCGCTGCTCCGGTCCCGACGAAGAGCAGGCTTTGGCCCGGGCCGTGGAGCTGGTGGCTTCCGGCCTGGGAGATGAAGGAGGTGGCACAGTATGAGCGGCGAACGGATTTTGTACGGGGTGGCGGCCTCCCCCGGCATCGGTTTCGGCCATGCCCTGGTGTACCGGGAAAAACCCATGGGCAGCCTGGAGCGGGAGATCACCGACGTGAGGCTGGAGCTGGAGCGCTACCGCAACGCGGTAGAGGCCTTCTGCAAGGCCACGGAAGAGAAGGCCGACCGGGTGGCGGAGATGGCCGGCAAAGAGCAGGGGGACATCATCCGCTGCCAGGCGGAGATGATCCGCGACCCCTACTTAAACGGCCAGGTGGAGGGGCGAATCGCCACCCGCCAGTCGGCGGAGGCGGCCCTGTCCGCCTCCTGCGACTTCTTCATCGACCTGTTCACCGGCTCTGAAGACGAGACTACCCGGCTGCGGGCCGCCGACGTGCGGGACCTGCGGGGGAGCATGCTCCGGCTGCTTTTGGGGATCCCGGAGACGGACTTTTCCGCCCTCCAGCCGGGCACCGTGCTGCTGGCGGAGGAGCTTTCCCCCTCGGCGGTCTCCGTGCTCAACTCCGCCAACGTGGCGGGCATCGTGCTGGGCAAGGGCGGGCCCACCTCTCACAGCGCCATTTTGGCCCGGGCCCTGGAGATCCCCGCCGTGCTGGGCGTGGAGGACCGGGTGATGGACACCGAGGCCGGGGAGACCGTCATCGTGGACGGCAACCGGGGCTGCGCGGTGTTCTCCCCCGGGGCGGAGATCCAGGCCGTCTACGAGGGCCGCCGCAGGGACTTCCAGCAGCTGCGGGCCTCCCTGCGGGTGTTTGTGGGCCGGGACACCGTCACGGCGGACGGGGACCGGGTGCGCCTGTGCGCCAACGCGGGCAGCGTGGGGGACGCGGTGCGGGCCGCGGGCTACGGCTGCGACGGCATCGGCCTGTTGCGCACGGAATTTTTGTACATGGAACGGGTCTCCCAGCCGGGGGAGGAGGAGCAATTCCACATCTACCGGCAGATCCTCAGCGCCATGCGGGGCAAGCGGGTCACCATACGCACCCTGGATGTGGGCGGGGACAAGGACCTGCCCTACCTGCCTCCCATCCAAGAGGACAACCCCTTCCTGGGCTGCCGGGGGCTGCGCTTCTCCCTGGGGGAGGAGAACATGTTCCGGGCCCACCTGCGGGCGGCCCTGCGGGCCAGCGCCTGCGGCAAGGCCCAGCTGCTGCTGCCCATGGTCACCGGGGTGGAGGAGGTCCGCCGGGCCCGGGAGATCTTGGAGGAGGAAAAGGAAAACCTCCGCCGCCGGGGCCTGGACTTTGACGAGAACATGCCCATGGGGGTGATGATGGAGACGGTGGCCGCCTGCCTGATGGCCGACGCCCTGGCTAAAGAGGCGGACTTCTTCAGCCTGGGCACCAACGACCTGACCCAGTTCACCCTGGGGGTGGACCGGGGCAACGCCCGGGTGGCCCACATGTACTCCTATTTCCACCCGGCGCTCCTGTGGCTGGTGCGCCACGTGCTGGAGTCCGCCCAGCGGACCGGCACCCCGGTGAGCATGTGCGGCGAGGCGGCCGCGGACACCGCCCTTACGCCTCTGCTGCTCTCCTTCGGGCTGAAGGACTTCAGCGTGGCGCCGGTCTCCGTGCTGCCTGTGCGCAAGGCCATCTCCCTGTGGAGCAGGGAAGAGGCCGCCGCCGTCACCCAGGAGGCCATGGCCCTGGCCACCGAGCAGGAGGTCCGGGAATTTTTAAAATCCAAAGAGAAAAAATAAGGGAAAACTGTAGGGAGGTCATAGGATGGAAACGCTCTTTCACAAGGACAGGATGGCCTGCCGCACACTGGTGATGTGCCTGGGGATCCTCATCATGGGGGTCGGGATCGCGATCTTTAAAATCTCCCTCATGGGAAACGACCCCTCCACCGCCCTGGCCATCGCCGTGGGGGACTGGATCCACCTGGATTTCTCCATCTGCGTCATCCTCATGAACTGCCTGTATTTTGTGGTGGAGATCCTCTTCGGCCGGCGGATGATCGGGGTGGGCACCTTTGTCAACTGGTTCCTTGTGGGGCCCATCGCCTCCTTTTTTGAGAAGGCCTTCCTAAGGTTTTTCGACGGCCCCCAGAACTTTTTGCAGCAGCTGGGGTTCTTGGCCGTGGGGGTTTTGGTGCTCAGCTTTTCCTGCGCCCTGTACCAGACGGCGGACGTGGGCATCGCCCCCTACGACTCCCTGTCCCTTTTGCTGACGGAGAAGACGAAAATCCCCTATTTCTGGTGCCGGATCGCCACCGACGCGGCCTGCGTGGGGGTGGCCTTCCTGCTGGGCGGGCTCATCGGCCTGGGCACCTTGGTCTGCGCCCTGGGCATCGGCCCCTTTGTGTCCTTTTTCACCCGGTGGGCGGCGATCCCCATGGTCTACGGCAAAGACAAAGCGCCGGATAAAGTCCCCGGCGCATAAAAGGAAAACGGCGGGGGTTGCCCGGGACGCCGTTTTCACAGGTTTTTATAAGGGGGTCACTCCAGGATCCGCCCGTCGGTGGAGAGGGTCACCACCTGCCAGGGGAGGAATTTCCCGCTGTTTTTCAGGGCGGTGACAGCCGCCTGCTCCAGGCCGCCGCAGCAGGGCACCTCCATGCGCAGGACCGTCAGGCTCTGGATGTCGTTTTCCCGCAGGATCTGAGTGAGCTTTTCGCTGTAGTCCACCCCGTCCAGCTTGGGGCAGCCAATGAGGGTCACCTTTCCCCGCATGAATTTCTGATGGAAGCCCGCGAAGGCGTAGGCAGTGCAGTCTGCGGCCACCAGGAGCTTGGCTCCCTGAAAGTAAGGGGCCTTGACCGGCGCCAGTTTGATCTGGCAGGGCCACTGGGCCAGCTGGGACGCCCCTTCCTGGGGAGCCGCCGGCAGGGGGGAGGGGTCCCGCCGGAGTGTCCGGGAGGCCGTCCCCGGGCAGCCCTGGAAGGGGCCGGGCCCCTTTGCCCGGTTTTTCTCCACGGCCTTTTCGTCGTAGGCGGCGGCCTCCCGCTCCACAAAGGTGATGGCCCCTGTGGGGCAGGCGGGCAGGCAATCTCCCAGGCCGTCGCAGTAGTCGTCCCGCAGGAGCTTGGCCTTGCCCTCTACCATGCCGATGGCCCCCTCGTGGCAGGCGCGGGCGCAGGCCCCGCAGCCGTTGCACTTCTCTTCGTCGATGTGGATAATCTTCCGGATCATATGCAAAACCTCCTTTTCTTACCCTCAGTATAGGGGAAGTGAAGAGAAAAATCCGTTGTCAAAACAACGAAAGGAAAAACCATGGAGTGGAATCCGTCTTTTTTTCCCCTGTTCCGGGGGCTTTCCCAGCCGGAATTTGACCGCCTGCGGGCCGTTTGCCGCTTGCGCTCCAAATCCTACGAGCGGGGCAGGGCTATTTTTCCCCAAGGGGAGCCCATTGGGGAGCTGGGCCTGGTGCTCACCGGGGCGGTGCGGATCGAAAGCGTGGACTCCTGGGGGAACCGGAGCGTCTTCAGCCAGGCGGGACCGGGGGAGGCCTTTGGGGAGGCCTACGCCCTCACGGGGCGGCCCCTGCTGGTGAGCGCCGTGGCGGCCCAGCCCTCCCAGATCCTCCTCCTGGAGACGGCGCCCCTCTTTCAAGGGGAGGAGCCCTGGCGGCTCAAGGTGGCCCAGGGGCTGCTGAGGCTTTTCGCCGGGAAAAACCTGGCCCTCTCCCAGCGGATGTTCTGCACGGCCCCCAAGAGCGTCCGGGGCCGGGTGCTGGCCTATCTTTCCGGCCAGGCGGTGGAGAGGGGAGGCCGGAGCTTTTCCATCCCCTTCGACCGCCAGCAGCTGGCGGACTATCTGGAGGTGGACCGGAGCGCCCTCTCCAAGGAGCTGGGTAAAATGCGGGACGAGGGGTTGCTCCTCTTCC
>CALWIE010000154.1 GCA_944380625.1 uncultured Clostridia bacterium | reverse complement strand
AACCGCTGGCCCGAGTGGCCCAAGGTGGACCGCCCCGACTACAGCCACGAGGAGGCCATGGCCCACTTTGGAGAGGACCCCCGTGTCTTTGCCTCCACCGTCAAGGAGATCCTGATGGATGAGGAGGGCAAGGTGCGGGCAGTGAAGATCGTCCGCCTGGAGGGGAAGAAAAAGGACCCCAAGACGGGCAAGCTGATTATGACCGAGGTGGCCGGCTCCGAGGAGGAGCTGCCCTGCCAGCTGCTGCTGGTGGCCATCGGCTTCCAGGGGCCGGAGAGCTATGTGGCCCAGGCCTTCGGGGTGGAGACCGACGAGCGCACCAATTTGAAGGCGGAGCAGTACGCCACCAGCGTGCCCGGCGTCTTTGCCGCCGGCGACGCCCGGAGGGGCCAGTCCCTGGTGGTGTGGGCCATCCAGGAGGGGCGCTCCGCCGCCCGTGAGGTGGACCGCTGGCTGATGGGATACACCAGCCTGTAAGAATTGCCTGTCAGAATTCTCCCCGGCTGCCGCCGGGGAGAATTTTTTCTCTTTACTCCGGGGAGAACATCCTTTATAATGCAGAGAGGAAAGCTCAGCCCCCGCAGCGGCGGGGAACCAGGCATAAACCAGGAGGGTGTCGCGTATGACGGAACGGGAGAAAATGCCGGCGGGGCTGCCCTACTTTCCGGCCGACCCGGAGCTGACGGCCGCCCGCCGGCGGGCCAAGGAGCTGTGCCAGCAGTTCAACCAGGTGTCCGTCCGGGACCCGGAGGAGGGGCGGAAGGTGCTGGAGGAGCTGCTGGGCCGGTTGGGGGAGGAGGTCTCTATCAACCCCTTCTTCTGGTGCGACTACGGCTTTCACATCCGCCTGGGCGCACATGTGGAGATCAACCACAACTGTGTCATTCTGGACTGCGCCCCGGTGACCTTTGGGGACCATGTGCTCATCGGTCCCAACTGCGGCTTTTACGCCGCCGGCCACCCCCTGGGTGCCCGGGCCCGGAACACCGGGGAGGAGTACGCCGCCCCCATTACCCTGGGGGACAGCGTGTGGCTGGGGGGCGGCGTGACCGTGCTGCCCGGGGTCACCATTGGAGAAGGCTCCATCATCGGCGCGGGCAGTGTGGTGACCCGGGACATTCCGGCTGGGGTGCTGGCCGTGGGCTGTCCCTGCCGGCCCATTCGGGCGGTGGGGCCTGACGGCAGCAGCCGGCCCATCGCGGAGAAGCTTTGATCCGTTTGATATAAATAGCCTTGAGGAGCAGCCTGCCAAACGGTCCGGCGAAAGCGGGACGCGGCGGGGGGAGCGCGGGGGCGGCAGTCCGCCCCGGCCGGGGCTTTTATATGCCAGATGCGCAGCGGGAAAGGAGGACCTTGGGCTGCGGCCCAACACAAAGCGCCAGCGCCCGCCCTATTGCCGGGGCGGGATGACGAGGAGAGGGGAGCATCGAAGGATTCGGCGGATGCCCCTCCGCGCCCTCCGGGCGCGCACGCGGCCTACAAACCTGCGGGTGACCGCAGAACAAAGGGGCCGCGGCCGGAGATGCGGAACGCAAATGGCTGCGATTTGTCCTTCTGCAGACCAAGAATCAAATCAGGAGGAAGTAAAATTATGTGCGGAATCGTTGGCTATGTCGGACGGGAGCAGGCGGCCCCCATTCTTCTGGAGGGGCTGTCCCGGCTGGAGTACCGGGGCTATGACTCGGCCGGCGTGGCGGTATATTCCGAAAAGGAGGAGCAGCTGTCCGTCTACAAGGCGAAGGGCCGGCTCCAGGTCCTGTCCGACCTGCTTCAGGGCGGAGTGTCAGTGGACGGCACGGTGGGCATCGGCCACACCCGCTGGGCCACCCATGGGGCCCCCAGCGACGTCAACTCCCATCCCCAGGTCAGCCGGAACGGCAGGATCGCGGTGGTTCACAACGGGATCATTGAGAACTACGCCGAGCTGAAGGCCTTTTTGATGGAAAAGGGGGTGCCCTTTGTCTCAGAGACCGACACCGAGGTGGTGGCCCAGCTCATCGAATATTTCTACCAGGGGGACCTGCTGGAGGCAGTGGCCCGGGTGCTCCACCGCATCGAGGGGGCCTACGCCCTGGGCATCCTGTGCGCCGACCTCCCCGACCAGCTCATTGCCGTCCGGAAGGACAGCCCGCTGATCCTGGGCTATGGCGACGGGTGCAGCTTTTTGGCCAGCGACGTCACCGCCATCCTGAAGCACACCCGGGAGGTGGGCTATATGGAGGACGGGGAGCTGGCCGTTCTGACCCGGGACGGCATCCAGTGCTACAACCACCTGATGCAGCCCATCGAAAAGGAGATCTCCCATGTGGACTGGGAGATCGACGCGGCGGAAAAGGGCGGCTACGAGCACTTTATGTTTAAGGAGATCATGGAGCAGCCCGAGGCCCTGCGCCGGTGCATTTTTCCCCGCGTCAAGGACGGGCAGGTGTATTTCCAGGACTTCGGCCTGGATGAAGGCTATATTCGAAGCATCCGGAAAATTGACATTGTGGCCTGCGGCTCCAGCTACCATGTGGGCATGGTGGGAAAATACAACCTGGAGCGGCTGACCCGCATCCCGGTGGAGGTGGCCCTGGCCTCGGAATTCCGGTACATGGACCCCATTGTGGACGAGGGCACCCTGGTGGTGGTCATCAGCCAGTCGGGGGAGACACTGGACACCATGGCCGCCCTGCGGGAGGCCAGG